>NZ_NEXU01000047.1:0-7455 GCF_002224105.1 Psychrobacter sp. DAB_AL32B
CACTTTGATCTGTCTTATCACTAGGTTTTTTGATGCTTTCATTTATTAGCGGTGGGTAAAGAATAGCTCGGAGACTAGAGTCAATTTTTAGCCTATTAAACCATTGCAATAGCTGATAAAAATCAGTCAAACGCTCATTGATACGCTGGCGCATCTCAGCGGCAGCGGCCCGGGTAAAGGACGTCGCGATAATCTGCTCAGGTGCGCGTTTTCCTTCAATTAATAAACGCAAAACAATACCTGTTAAAGTCCACGTCTTACCAGTACCAGCTGAAGCTTCTATCAAGTACTTACCGTTTAACTTGATACGAATCGCAGGCGGTTCTTCTGGCTTATTAGCGGTCTTGCCAGCTATGTTGTCAAAAAGGTCTTCAGGTAAAATATGGCTATAATCATGACCGACATCATCAAAACCATTACCAGCATTATTATATTGATCCATAAAAAATCACTTGTTCAAATTCGTACGGTGTCGTACGGTGAAAATCATTATTATTTATTATTCAGCATCAATAGCCTTACAGCGCTATTAAAGCTTCATCCATCGCCCCAAATAAAGGCTGTGCCAATGCAGGCAAGGCGTCCTTTAACTTGGCAAAGGCATCTTGTTTATAAAGGATATATTGCCATAGCTCATGCTGTGAGCAGCTGTCATAGATGGCGTCGCTGTTATAAGTTGGCCATAACCAGCTTTCAAAATCACTGTGCTTGGGTTGATAATCGGGTTCTTTGCTCAGTTTATGTAAATAATTAAGCGCATATACCGGTAATAGGATTATTGGTGTACTAGCTGCAACTTGTGCAAATCTGATCCATTTGGTTAGCTCTGCCAGCGCATCGTCATAAGCGATTGGTGCAAGCTCAAAGGTACTGTCATTTTTAGAGAATTTATACTCATCACTCCCTTTATTAAAGCGCCAGATACTTCTACCGTCACCAGCAGCCACTTGCGCCTCAGTGGTACGCCTTGCGACCTGCCAATAAATATGCGCCAACCAAAAACGCAGTAAATACTGTGTCCGCGCACTATTAGGTAATATATTTAACCACAGCTCAGGTGAGGATGACTCAGCTAACGACTTGTCTGAGCTTTGAGTGGCAATATTAGCGACAACTGGCACCACGCCTTTAATCTGCAATTGACCTTGAAGGTTTATATCAGAGGTATCAACCGTAATCATAGTCTCAGCACAAGGAGTTAGCAGAGCACTAGCATTTCTACTGGCTTCATCACGAGCACTGTCATTAGTGTGGCAATGAGTATCAATACCCAATGCTGCTAACTGTTCCACGAACTCCTGACATTGCTGCTGTAGTTTAAGCTGCTGATATTGCAGCGTTGATTGGCGTGCCACACCTGCTGGCATGATGGGATCGTATAGCAAATTGCTTATGCGTTTAGTAGCTTGGTTGCTCGCGCTGGTATTATTAATATCGATATCTTTATTTAACTCATCAAGTAGCTGCGCATTCACCTGATAGGCACTTAAACCAGATAACGACAAAGGCTCTTGGTGTGCCATCTCATCTTCAGGTAATACAACATGTACTTGCTGCTCTCGTAAAAAATGCTTGGCAGGGTGACGTACTTGGTAGTACAGATGTTGCATATCCACTTGGCTGATATCAAAGCGCTCATCCACACCTTGCACGGCCTCATTATTCACAGCTTCAATATCTAATAAGCCATTTGATAAATTATTTAATAAAATGCGCCGAGCAATATTGGTATAGTCTTCCTTGCTAGGCAGATTAACTTTAACAGGATTTAAATGAAGGTCGTTTTGAGAATGCAAGCGCTCAAACACCTCGTTCCAAACTCGCGCTGGTGCATTGGTGCTTTGTTGGTACAACTTTTCTTTTTGCATGGCACACGCAAGTAAATTCATCAGCACTTGCCCATCATCCTGACTGGTCATTAAGCTAGCTGAGTCAACGGATTCAGTATTTGACTGCACAAAAACTTCTTGCGCAAACGGTAATGCAGGATGACGCGTCACTAGCCATTGCTCGATAAGCTTAGGCAAATAACGCTGCACTTGCGCGGCCAATGCTGATTGGTCATCACTATCAACATCACTATCAACACTCATTAACGATTTAGTTTTAATCTGCTCAGTTTTTAAAGGATCCCACTGCCACTGCACTTCACCTTGTAGGAACTGCAATAGCTCACTTACCGGATTGGCTGGCAGATGCTCATGAGTATCGGTGAGACGCTGACCATTATAAAAAATCCAGCAAGCATTACGAGCACAGAGCAGCGCATCTAAAAACGCGCCATTATCATCATCTTCACTAAATCTATCACCGCGTCGTGCCAGCCCAGATTTCATCAAGTCATAACGGTTGTCACGGTCACGGTTGGGGAACTCGGACAAATCCATATTGAGCATGACCACTAAACCAAACGGTACATTACGTAGTGCGCCAAAACGTCCAAAGGTAATCACGCCAGTCGGCTCGGCACTGACTTGCTGGCTCTCAAGCTCATCTTCGATACTATCAAGCATAAAGCTCAGCTTTAAGGGTAAATTACTGACTTGTGATAACTTTGACTCAACTTGGCTGGCTTCAAGCTGTAGCGACATTGAAGAATGGGAAGCATCATCTGTCATCGTACTCGACTGGCTATCATTATCAGCATGGTAACGCTGATAATGACGGTTGGCACGCAAACTACTCTTAAAGCCGTTCATGGCATTAAAAATAGCGCGCATCGGACGCGTTTGATCAAGTGCGCCAAAATACGGATGAATGATATGATTTTCAATATTATTGAGCCAATTCTCAGCATTATGACGAGCTTGAAACTCGTAACGGCAATGATGTAATCCGCTATAAACACGGCATAGCGCTTCAACAATCGCTGCATCTGCCAAACTAATCGCCGACATAGGTATCGTTTTTTCGGCTAACGTATTATCTTGCCAATGATCAGGATATAAGCAATCACTGATACCAGCTTCAGGCATGACCAAACCTAGCGCTATCTTATCCAGTGCATGAGCAAAGCTAAACCGGTAATCGTAGTCTTGTGTATCAAGCGTTTGCTGCAAATGCGCTTCATCAAAACCACGTACAAACCCTGCTTGTTCCAATAAATCACACGCACGGCTCATCTGCTCATGCGTTAAGCCAAGGCTCTCATATAGCGGTGGCAGCATCAGCCAATCAAATACTTCAGCCGCTTCAAAGCGGGCGCTGTCACTGCCTAGCAGCCCATAAAAGCCACGTATCGCTTCCCATAGCTGTCGAATGGATTTATCGACGACGCCAGTGACTTTTGCCGGTAGCGTCAGACCGTCCTGCCCTTCTCCATTGACAAATACTGAATTAATGAGCTCATGATGACGATCGACGTCAGGTAGTAATACAACGATATCGGACAAATGACGCGTGCTACCGTCTTCATTTGACTCGTTTAACCAGCGCCCAATCATGCCGCGTAATACTTCAAGTTGACGTTGTAAATTATGGCAGGAGTGAATACTCAGGCTATTATCATATTGCGATAATTGCCATTGGCGTGATTGCTCGTAGCGTTTGCCTTTTAGGGTGACATCGCTATACCATAAATCAGAATCATTACTTTTGCTTAGGCTATTTTTCTCACTGACGTCATTATTACTCGAATCCATTTGCATTTGCTTACTAAGCGCAGCACTTAATCTTCCAGCGGTGGTTTGCGGCGTTGCGCTTTCATCCAGCATCAACACATCTTGCTGTAAATTCGCCAGCAAACTTAGCGGGTGCTCGGACTCTGATTCTGTTTCAGGTGTTTGCTGATAACCAACATCAAATTTATCTTGCCAATTTAACTTAAAGCCATTTTTATCTTCATTACCAGATAAACTTGCCAGCATGGCAAAGGTCTCACGCGACTGCTTACCCAAGCGTGACAATAGCGTATGCCCGTAATCACGTAAAAACACGCTTTCAGGGTTAATCACTTGCTGACGCTGTAACCACTGTTTGTCAACAATATCTGCCCAAAACAACTGCGATGGATTGTAATGTAATAAGGTGATATCAAGATATGTCGATAAACGCTGTAAAAAGTTAAGCTCATTTTGTGGTAATTGCTGAATGGTGAAAATATGCAGTTGCGTTGGTAATATCGCTTGGATATCTACACCACTATCTGCTTTATCTTGCGCCATAATCTGCCAAAATCGTGTCTCAATAGACGCGCGATGCTCGTATACTGAGGCAAATAACAAACGCCATAAATGTCGCTGGGCAAACTCCAGCTCCGTATAATGCGCAACCAACCACTCAGGTGTCTTGCCAGCATGCTTATCGAATTCTAGCGTCAGCTTATCTTTTTCAGCGACGAGCAACTCTACATCGACAGGCTTGTTATCAGACCATAGCGTCAGCCAGTCCTCACGATGAGTCAGATAACGACTAAATACTCGCGAAAAATCCGTCGCCAACGACCATAGCCGTATGTCTTGCTGACTGCGATCTGCTTCTTCATCCAATAACGCTGATAGCAGCGGATACAAAGGATGCTTATCATCTGCCATAATCTGTGCTTGGTAATAAGTAAAGTAACCAAACAGACGCCACTGCATCACAGCACCAGTCAACACTGCCACTTCTGGCACCGTTACAATCTCTTGCGTTCGCTGATTGGACTCTAACCAGACATTGTGCTCAGCCAAGACCTTTTGCATCAACGTCCATTGATACTGTCCCCAAAACTTAGTCGTGACTAAAGTACTGATGCCCGCCTGACTGGCAATCGACTTATCCAGCCAATCACCCAGCACCATCGATGGCACGATGACAATGAACTCTTCAAAGATAGGTAGGTTTTTAGACTTATAAGCGTCAAGTAACTGCTCAACTAAGCGTTCGGTACGGTGCGACTGAATAATGGTAAACATAGAGAATAGTCTGATTGGGATAATGGAATAGTGAAGCGAATAAGTATTGTTTGAAGACTTTAAGACATAAGCACTGTTATTAACAATTTAAAGGAAGTCGTATCGACGTAGTAAGCGAGCGAACCTGTTGATACTGGATTTAAAAGACCCTCTATACGCATACACTACAAATAAAGAAGGCGACAGGCGATACTTAGCAATCTATGTTTCGCGGTCGTTACTACAGTGTATTTCTGCTAGAATGATAGTCTTAAGTGTCAGATAAAAATAATCACCAGTTTTGCACCTTTAATGATAACGACTCATTACAATACTATTGATGATAATGATAAAGGATGATCCCTATCAGTGTGCCATTGATAGGGATCGTTTACCAGTATAGATACCAGCATTATAATACCTTGCGACAGTCAGTGTCGCGCTTAACCTACTCATAATTATAAAAAAACGGTCATCGCTTTTATCCGACCAACCATTGCACCTTTTAACTCTTTTTATTAACGAGATAACTAAATACTATGCGCTTGCGTCCCATTGATGCCATTTTCGTTGATCCTAAACGACGTTTATACGTTGTATACTATCGCGGTGAGCTATGGCAATTGCCACGTATGAAAATTGATGACAGATCTTGGCAGAATAGACAGCCCTATACTGATGATAGCAGTGCACTCTACCTCAGTATCCATCAGGCCATAAACGACCCTGTTTTAGCACAAAAATTACGCACGTTAAATCTCCCTGTTGCAGTACGTGGCAGTACGTTACCACGCTTTGAAGCATGGTGGGAAACACATGGTTTTAAGTGGCTTAAAGATAAGCTGAGTACTGGGCAATCACCGTTAGCTGCACATCAAGCAGCAGTGGCAAAAACCATTGACAATCAGCCTACTTCCCCTTCAAACTACCCATCTACCCATCCAAACAATGACAACACTACTGGTCATAAAGCTCCTGAACAAAAAACCACGCTCGTTGCAGGAGAAGCAACCGATATTTTTGCAGATATGCTGGCGGATTTAGCCGATGAAGTGCTGCAACAACAGCTTTAGCTCACATTCAAATAAACCAACAAAAAGAAGATCGGTACTATATGAAAGACTACAAGCTGCTACTGGCTGGGCTAATTTTACTGCTGTTGATCATTTTTATCGCAATCTTTACTTGGTTATGGACCAGCAACCGTAAAAATATGGATCCACTGCCTATTATGGCAAACGAGAGTGGATCATCAACTGCCGAAGAGGACGAAGATAGCATTACCAAAAGCTCGTTGCATATCCAAGCAGAAGAGAAATTGCAAGAACCCTTGGATGACGTCATTACAAGCTTTCAATCACGCTATCCTAATGTGCAAATCTTGACAAACTATGTATCTTCTACTGCCCTCCTTACACTATCAGACAACAACTTCACAGACAGCAACCTCATTGCTAATGAAGGCTCTCCTTTCGTCGTTGATATTGATATGATTATTGCCAGTAGCAACCTATCGACAGAACGCCTGTCACCGCTACAAGAAAAACTAAAAATGGCACAAGATAAGTATAACCAAACTAAAATAAATGATAGCACTGCGCAAAATGCTGATGTGAACGATATTCTCAATATAGACGGCAGTGCTGATGAAGCGGTCACTACTGAAGGTAAAAATGACAATGCTAATACCCGTAGTCTTGTGTCTTTTAGCTATGCCTTAAAAGATAAACAAGCAGCTGATGGTGTTATCTTAACGCAAAACCCTGTTGCCATTAACTTTCGAAACTTTTTGCTCTCAAGTACAGGGCAAGATGTATTGAGTAGACACGATTATGACAATATCGACGGCTATAAAAACGAGATGACTGACTTGTTCAAACCGAACTCTCGAGGAAAACAAGCAACAGACGAGCTGTCAGTAGATGTAGCCGAAGCACTTAGTAACGGCAAGTAAATCCAAATCACTCTGTTTATCTATTATTCATTGCTTTTATGAGTGCTTTTTTCTACAATAGCACTCCATTATGCGCCTATAGCTCAACAGGATAGAGCAGTTGCCTCCTAAGCGATCGATCCGAGTTCGAGTCTTGGTGGGCGCACCAACCATTGTATTTAGACATCACCTCGCATTACCTCAAACCCTTTAAACGCCTATCATACCTAGTTATGAGTCTTTATTAAACACTTGTCATTACCTACTAGCACCTCTACAATGTTGTTAAATGAGTTGTTAAATAATATACAACGTCATTTTTTGTTGTTAATTATGCAGTGAGGTTGTTGTTAAACCTCTCGACACCTTGGGGTATAAGCTATGACGAGAAGACAAGACTACCGATTAACTGACGCTGGTGCGAAAGCAATCGCCAAACAACCCACGCCTACTAAAGTCACACGCCATGGTGATGGCAATAACCTATATCTGATACAACATCCAAATGGCTCACTATTTTGGCAGATGACTTATCGCTATCAATCTGATAAAGATCTTAAGCCTAAACAAAAAACCTATCAGATAGGAATCTACAAACCAGCCAAGCAAAGTATTGACTCTACCTTTAAACCAGAGGTGTCGCTAAAA
>NZ_NEXU01000048.1:0-47938 GCF_002224105.1 Psychrobacter sp. DAB_AL32B
CACGTGATAGAGTCAAAGAAATAGACAGGAATGGTAATGAACCGACTGAACAGAAAAGTCATGAAAAGAATAACTTTGAGAAAAAAGACTTATTTAGAGTAATTGCCAAGAGTTATATCAACGAAAAATCTAACACTACACCCAAGAATGTTCAAAAACTTCATAATTATTTAGATAAACACGTTGCGCCGCATATCGGTGACTACCCTATTGCCTCTATCACAGCACAGGATGTCATCAAAACTGGGCTAGCCATCCAAACCTACTTTGAAGAGCGCGGCAAATGGACGACCGATACGTCGCACAAGTGCGTTGCCTTGATCAGCTCAGTCTTTGAGTATGCTATCAATACATTAGGCTACGATATTATTAACATCGCTCATGGGCGCAGCAAAGCATTACGACCTCATAAAGCTGAACGTATGAAAGCGATTGAACAACACCAATTCTCAGAGCTATTACGCAATATTGACAACTATGGTAAAGATAACCTGAATGGGCATGAACAAACAGTGGCAGGTATGCAGCTGATGGCGCTATGCTTTGTTAGAACGAAAGAATTAAGGTTTTTTGAGTGGTCAGAAATTGATTATCATAAGAACGTGTGGCGCATACCAGCGCATAAGATGAAAATGCGGCAAGATCACATTATTCCATTATCACCACAAGCTATGACCATCATCGAGCGTATGCGACCTCTGACACAAAAAACGTGTTACGTGTTTTATAACTTTGAACGTAATAAACCGTACAGTGATGTATGGTTCAATCAGGCATTAAAACGGATGGGCTATACAGGTGACCCCTATCCTAAAATGACTGGTCACGGATTCAGACAGCTCGCCAGCACAGGATTACATGAGTTGCAATTTAGTGAAAATCTTATAGAAATACAATTAGCTCATCTTGAGCAGTCAAGCGTGAAGAAGCGTTATGATCTATCCGCACACTTAGCAGAACGACAGGTCATGATGACCCAATGGGCGAACCACCTTGATGACCTACGAGCTGGTAAAGCCGTGCGCTTTGATTTATTAGAGCCCGATGAACTCGAAGCATTATTAGCTAAAAGAGGTCAGCAAGTTGCTGAAATGGTCATCTATCAAAAAGAGGTATTAATTAAAAACTTACGAGCACAAGGCATAACTGAGGACGTTTTACTAAAACTAGCTGAGCAGCTTTGAGATTATGGATAATCTGATTTAATACTATTTTCAGTGTTGGCCTGACAGACCTGACTTGATAGTAAATTGCTATCAATATTATATACAAGGCTAGGATTAATTACCAAAACAATAGCTATTACTTACTTAGACACTTTACTCGTATCATATGAAGGCAGAAAAATATGTTTGACCCTCAAGCGATCAATAATCAAAACTGTTTTAGATCAGTTATGGACAATATAGAAAGACCAAGAACTATTGATATAGCGCGTAACATATTATCTCACGAAAAATGCCACGAACTACAACAGAAAAATAATATCTATTATTTAGAAATTATTGAAGCGGCAGCCAACGCATACATCGATGAGAAGTTTAAGTTCGATCGTAGCTATTTTCAAGAAAATCTAACAATTTACCAGAAAGGTTATACAAGTAGAAAACGCACAGAGAGTAAGGACGTATATGCTTTAAACCGGTACACCGAGAATCTTTTTGCAAAAATTGATGAAGACATAGATACTGAAATTCATGAATACCATAATTTTCAAAAAATATTAGCACCTTATTCTGGAGCTGAGCTAGATAGACTAAAACATATGATAGAGGAGCTTATTAGAATTTACTTGTATAAAGATCTCTCATTATTAGCATTTGATCTTGACGCATTTGATGTGGCCTTAACGTACCATGATTATGCAATAGTTCTATATAGCGGTGCAGTTGTTCAAATCGATTATGAGAGCAAAAACTATCTTCAAAGAGAGATTTCCGCAAAAAGCAAAAAGGCTGTTAATAAACGGTGGGAAGAAAACAATCAGGATAGGCCAAATAGAAAAAATAAATATTTGAAAATCATGAGAGAGAAAAATTTTCCAAGCGCTGCTAAAGCAGCAGAGCATATTTATATAAATGAAAATGAAAAGAACCTTGCTTATAGTACTATTTTAAGATACTTAAGAGCTGCCGTTAAAGGTGATTTTTCGTAATTCACAATAAGTAATGCTTAAGTATGCACACTATACGCGTATAGTGTGCATTATACATGTATAGTTATTTCAACGTCTTAGATTTGCTTCTATCATTACTCTGCAGCACTAGCCAGTACCAATACCAACTCACAATGCTGTGGAGTAATAATATGAAACTGAAAAATCGATATTTGCGAATGTCAGATCTCGCAAACCAACCTGAGCGCCCAGCTCGCAACTATGCCACTGAATCAGGTCAGCAACGCACCATTACAGCCAGACCGGCCACATGCGGCATAACGGGGTTTTCGGCTAAACATCTCTACCATCTCATCAAAATTGGCGAGTTTCCTGCCCCAATAAAAATCGGACGCGCCAGCCTTTGGCGTCTATCCGACATAAATCGATGGCTAGAGAGCCATACCTCATCATCAGATGAGGAGAAACAATCATGAGTAAACATAACAAGGCTATCCCTCCTGAGACTGTTGATGAGCAATCAGCTGACCCAATAAAAAAGCTGAGCATCTTGCAGGATGCTCAGCTTTTAGAAAACAATACAGATGACACTGACCAGCCATCAACTGAAATTATAGCAGAAACTAAATCAGATGAACGATTCGTTTACGAAAATGGGGTCTTTGAGTCACGTTCGAATGGTTTATATTATGTACATCTGAATAAGAATAAATCCTCAAAACCATCTACAGAGCATGCTGTTTTTATTTGCTCACCCATAGAGGTTATTGCCAAAACGCGAGATGCTCATAGCACTTCATGGGGTGTATTAATAAGGTGGTTTGATGCTGATGGAGTAATGCATCAACACTCTATAGCAATTGACTCATTCCTTGGCGATACACGCGAATAC
Organism: Psychrobacter sp. DAB_AL32B; assembly: GCF_002224105.1. Lineage (NCBI taxonomy): Bacteria > Pseudomonadati > Pseudomonadota > Gammaproteobacteria > Moraxellales > Moraxellaceae > Psychrobacter > Psychrobacter sp. DAB_AL32B. The sequence goes on from NZ_NEXU01000048.1 coordinate 3,009, forward strand.
CGTAAATATCTAGCTAGCAAAGGTTTAACCATTACACCGAATGCTAAACATCGTCATTATTTAGATATTTATTTACAGCAGCCCATTAAGACGAGAGCATTACTTGTTAATAACCTGGGCTGGAATGATGAACAATATGTATTACACAATAGCTCTTTAGGTGTTAATAATGATGAAATTATTGTATATCAATCTAGTACTAACATCAGTAAAGCGCCATCTCAGCGAGGTACGTTAGTTCAATGGCGTGATGAGATATGCCGACCAATAGCAGAACAGAGTCGTTTAGTGTTCTCACTATGCTGTGCATTCTCAGGACAATTATTAGAACCATTAGGCTTTGATGGGGGTGGCTTTCACTTATTAGGCTCATCTAGTATCGGTAAGTCGATTACAATGTGTTTAGCGGCTAGTATATGGGGAAATCCGAGACAAATAGTCAGAAGTTGGCGACAAACGGACAATGCACTTGAGGGTACAGCTAGAGAACATAACGATAGCATTTTGCTGCTAGATGAAATAGGTCAGCTCGAATCTAACATCGCTGTCAAAACTGCTTACATGCTAGCTAATGGAGTTAGCAAATCACGAAGTTCTGTCTCTGGAACCAACCAAAAATCTCATACTTGGCGCCTCATATTTCTATCCAATGGTGAGCAATCTATCAAACAACATGTTGCGTATGAGTCTAAGGAAGTTACTGCAGGAGTCGAGGTACGTGTTGCTCATATTGAGGCTGATGCAGGCTTCGGTCATGGAATTTTCGATAGTTTAGTCATGGCAGACTCTGGCGCAGCGCAGGCAGATAAAATTAAAGAACTTGTCTCTCACTATCACGGCACAGCAGGAATCGCTTGGCTTGAATATATTACTACTGATAAGGCAGAAACCACAGCTAAAGCTAACAGCTTAATTAAAAAATTTATGCTCCAGTATAATGATCTATCATCACAGCCACATAGGGTCGCCAAAAGATTTGCGCTTGTAGCTGCAGCCGGAGAGATGGCAACCCTGGCTGGCATCACTGGTTGGCAAGAAGGTCAGGCAACATCAGCTGTTAAAGTTTGCCTGCATAACTGGCTTGACAATTATGGACGTGATAGTGAGCATGAAGATCGACAAATTATTAATAATGTCAAAGCATTTATTGAGAAACATGGTTCAAGTAGATTCCAGCCTTGTTATGAAAAAAGATCTGCAGTTTTTGAGGACAAAATTAGTAATCGCTCTGGCTACCATAACCGTGACACAAACGAGTTCTATTTCTATACTAGTAACTTTGAAAAAGATGTGTGCTCACCTTTTAGTAAGCGAAAAGTATTGCAAGTTTTGATGAATGCCGAGCTTTTAGACACTTCTAAGAATGAGCCTGGTCGCATGGCTTATAAATTACCACAAAGTTGTATCAAACATCGTCCTCGTGTTTACGTTATTAAAGGCGATATATTAAGCTATGAGCCAAATAAAAGTACTAATATTAATTAATATGTCCCAGTCGTCCCATAACTTAAAGTGACTGGGACTACTCTAAATGCCTTAATGACTAGCATTGTCACGCTGTCCCAATTGTCCCTGGCTAAAAAAGGTAGTTAGGGTAAAAGAGTGAATGATTTGTAGATAGTAATTTAATATCAGGAAAATAAAAGCTCTCTTACTCATAGAATAAGAGAGCTTTTTAAATAAGATATTTGCTTATATGTTTTAAGAACAATAATACGAGAATATACCTCCAACCGCATCTCTATCTATACGATCTGTAAAGTTTTTATCCCGAGGGTTATTTGGATAAGCCATGGATTTTTTAAGGCTGATCTTATCTCCATCAGCTGTCATAATATGAGACTTGACTGGCTCCTTACAGTTTATTTCAACATACTGATTAAAGATGCCCGTATATCCGTCTGAATATACCTGAAGCCACATTACCTCAGGCTTTAAAGCATTGTTTTCAGGTAGTTGTACTCTCAATGGTTTAGCATACCAAGTTGTTGACCTAACGCCATCACCCAAAGGTTGGTCAAATACCTCTACCTGTTGATTATTAAAAAAATCATTACCATTATTAATTTTAGCGTTTGTCGAATTTAGAGAAACAGCCGTTACTGCCAAACAAGCTAAAAACCCTCTCAAAACCTTCATCATAACTCCTTGATATGATTATATGTAAAATATATTTTATGGTGAAAGTGTAAATTTAGATAGCTTTAAAATTTAACTATTCTTACTTATAAAGCTAAAGAAACAATTACTCGTAAAAACACTGGGACAGATGGGACGAGTGGGACAAACTATACAGCGCAAGCGCTAAGAGCTGTCCCTTACATTAAGGCATAACTGGGACAGAGGGGACACGTTAATTTAAATACCCTTAACGCAAGTACATTTCCTTTTAGAAAAAATCATCACGATGCGCCAGATCAATCGTGACATCGTACTTGCTATAATTAGTCTTGGTCTCTGCGTTCTCTAGCACTAACTTATACTGCGCATTACGATCGAACTTCGAGCCAATCAGTTTTAGCCTTACTTCACGAGTACGCTCATCCATAGTCTTGCTACTACTATCAAAGTTAATAGTTTCTCGGCTAGAGACCTCATTGCCTTCATTATCTAAAATAAAAATATTTATTTTATGAGAGCTAAACTTCTCACCAACTATATCCGTTTGAATAAAAGTCACTTTATCGATATTATTTACTAATTTTATAGGCTGAGTCACAACAAAAATACCAACTGGCTGTTTCTCCAGTTTAGCCGCTTGCTCTTTATCCAATTCTCGAACATGGATGACAGGAACGCATATCTCTTGTAGCATAGCACCACCATGAACAAATTTAGCACCACTAACGAAATGGAAACGCTGACTAGCTTTAGGTATTAGAAATTCGGTTTGGCATGAACAATCAACCAAACCATTAGCTGTGTTACTAATAGCTCCTTTCCAGTAGGCATCATCTGATGGTAGTTGTTCACCAATCACATAACGCTTTTTGGCTTCCATAACGCCACTAGGTTGTGTCATCAACTTGGTTTTGTTATCGGCAACAAGCTCTTTTTGTTGGAAAAGAAATCCATGATCAGCAGTTATCACCACATAGCTACCATTAAGACGATTTATTATTCGACCAACTAGATTTTTTAGCTCATCAATGGCACTACGACAAGCTTCAAAGGTTTTTTCTTCGGTTGATTTTGTATCACCAATGGCATCGATCGTATCATGATAAATATAAACTACACTTGCATCACGAATTTTATCGCGCCCCTCTTGATTACTCCAATTTATTAAGTCTGTTGCACTCACTGCCATACCGCCAACTTTTTGTAGTATCTCATTTCGTTTAGGCAAACCTGCGGATGAGACGCCATCAACATATACAGCTTTGCTTCTTGCAGGCTGATAACTAAGGGACTCATGAGGAAGCAGGGCTGCCATACCTAACTGAGTGTAGCTTGGTAACACCCCTAGCTGTGTTGAAATTGTCGACTTGAATCGTTTGTTTTCATGATTAATAACTGACTCAAGCTCAGAGGCAACTTCATAACGTAGCGCGTCAGAAACAATCACAAATACACGTTTGAGCTGCGTCGTATTTAAGGGGAATTGAACGTTATTTTTATAGAAGTCATACTGATTTGGAATGTCTGCTATTTTCCATTCATCCAATAAATTTTCATCACCTAAATGACGATCCCATGCTAAACCCAACTCGTAAAGATACCAATTGGTATATAGGCTCTCTACTTCATCATCTAGCTGTCTGAGGATGTCGGAACCACTGCTTAGTGAGGTATGCACATACTCATTGAATAGCCGGTACGCTTGATCGAATCGAAAAATATCAGTGGCATAAGCGTCATACATCATTTTGGCATTGTCAAAGTGGAATCCATCTATATACTTTTTACGAAGATAAATAAGCGTTTCAGCATTACGTAGCGCTTCATAAAGTCTATTATATTTTGACTTAGATAAACTCCAATAGCTTGCCAGCCGGCGTGAAACTATCGTATTAAACTGCACTCGATCTAATGCTTGACTGCTATTCAGCAAGCTATCTACTAAGCCAATAATAATATTTTGTTCAACTGCTTCAAAGGTTTCGCACTCTATTAGCTCAATTGGACGATATTGGCTGCTGTGGTTAGCGATATCTAGTTGATGACTTAAGACACTGGCAATAACTTTATAGAAGCCAGCATACGAGCGAATATCACGCCAGCTCACCATAAACGCCAGTGCCGTTGCGCGACCAGCAGCATTTTTTAACACATTATTAGACAACCAATCGCGCTCTACCCCTTCAATTTGACTCCAAAAGTCTGTACAGAAGAGCTTGAGCACAAAATCTGCAAATGACGGCTGTTCACTCACGTAACCATAACTGTCATCCAGACATGCCCATAGCGATGCTTGTAGGTCAAATTTAGCAAGTTGGCTCCACAGTGGTGTAGCTTTAGCCTCATCCTCTAAGCTGACAGCATACTCCTTTAGTAAACTGAGCAAGATATCAGACAGAGCTATTGAATCAGCTTTTACAGTAACGGCAATCATTTTTAGATCAAGCGACTGCTCATCTTCGTTTGCTACCACCCAGCGCTTAAGTCCAGCGAAGCGCTGCTTATTAGCAAAAAACGCTTGGCGCTTATGGATATGAGTTCGCAGCGCCATTTTAGTAATTCCCAGCTCATTAAGTAGCATTGAGCTATGATCTGCAAAGAACTGCTCACTGTAGAGGCGTATATCAAGCAACCAATCACGCTCAGGTTCTGGCTCTGTATGAGGGAAATAAAGTATGAAACGCCCTTTTGGCTCATCAATCTCAATACGTTTTTTAACCGCTAATACAGACTCATTAGCCATATTTATAATAACTAGCTCTGAGATATCACTAGCGTTATTATTAGTATGGCTAGAAGTAGCTGTATTTAAAGGCGCATTAAGCTGCTCTAAATCTTCGGTAAAGCTTTGGTCAGGGTCATACCAAAATACGATTCTACTTTGCTCAAACTTGGATGTAAGACCTTGTGCTAACTCGCTAATTTGCATCATTTCATCTCCGGTGCTGAACCAGTAATGGCCTTCACATCAGCTAGCAAGTCACCAAATTTACCGTAGTTTACTTTTACACCATCATCTAAATCTAAGGAGATACGCATATCGGCGTAATGTTTCAGCTTGTCATTAAACTCACGCAGCTCAACCTGCTGTTTTGCCAAGGTAGCCAATTCTTTTTTAAAGCGGTTGCTATCGCTTGTGGATTCAGCTGTTTCAACCTGTTTTTCAAGCTGCTCAGCATAAGCATCATACTTACCCAGTAGTGGCGTGACGTACTCTGTACGCATACGTGACAGTGTACCTTCGTTATAACGGTGCAAATAAACTAGGCACTCAAAAGCCTTGTGTTTTCCTGAGCTAAATAGCCAGTAAATGGGGCGCTTTTTATAAGTCTTCAGATGGTCTTTATAGAATTGGGTCGATAGATAGCGACGTATAGTATCTAGAGCAGATTCAGACTTTTTAGGCTTGATCGCATGTAAACATAAAGACTCAGCGATAAAGTCTAAGTTCTCTTGTAGATGCTCAGAACCCCATACCACTTGTACAAACTCACGAAAACGGTCAGTGGCGTCGTCTTTAAACCACTCTTGATCGGTCAATGGAACGATAGCATTATGATCAGCAGGGAAGCTTTTATAAGCGCCCTCAGCGACGAGCTCATCAAATAATTTATCATTTGAATGAGCATAGACTATACCGTTTCTATCTAAAGAATACCGCCCCATATAACAGCCTATGAAATAGCTAATAAAACTTACTAGCAATGCACTTCTCTCTAAATTTTCTACGTTCTTTGTTCCATATACATAAAATGGATTCGATAAAAGGCTCACATCTTTGGTATCAACGGTTGCGTCTAACTCTTCTTCTAAATCATATGCAGAAATAAATACTTTATTATTTTCTTCTTCAATAAGACGAGCCTTGTTTACCAACTCCCTTACTTTGTAAATATAGTTTTCAAGTAAAATTACTGCTTTAATATTTTTGGTTTTATCTATTGTACAAACGAGAGGATGATGCTTAAAATCCCATGAACTTTCAACGCTATCCCAATCTTCCTTAGATATCTTTAGTATTACCTCAAAGTTTTCATTTATAAAGTCAGTTATATTTTCACAATCTTTAATAGGTAATAACTTTATCTGATTCGGTCCGTAATTTAATGTTGGTGAGATAAACTCTAGTAAAACTCTAGCGACCTTTGAGTTAAGAAATGCTGCTATTAGGTTTAAGTTATCTTCAGAACCAAAACCACACATTCCTGCATTAGTAAATAAAGACCCTTTAGGGAACATTCTAACGCTAAGTTTCCCTGATGATATAGCTGACCAAGTTATTCCTGGCTTAAAATAATGCTTCATACCTGTTACAGTTCTAGTTACTGAGTCATACCTCTCTTCTGCTAAGCTTTTAATTTCTTGTCCATCATTCTCCCAATTAATTACAGACTCATTATTTCCATACCATTTCCTGAAACTTCCTCCGTGGTTTATGGGATACCATTTTGGGGAAAGATTAAAAATAGAGTCTAAAGCCATTTTATCAATTTCTATTTCAGACCAATCTTTGACAAATCTTTCGTTATTAAGTGTTTTCATACCCTGAGAAGTAGATATCAGATCACCTATCTTCTCTGAATTTATAAATGTATTTAGTAGTTTTTCTGAGGCCCAATAAGCAATTGGACTACCAGGGACTTGTTTAAAGTTTTCTAGGGCAACATTTTTCAACCTTGCATTTTTAACGGGAAATTCAACTGGTACACCTTGCTTATTAATATCATTATTTTCTACATAGGAAAAAGAGCCAATATAACCATCAATACAAATATTACGGAATATAGCAGCATTTGTTCCAAATGCGATTTTCATTACGCCATTACCCATATGAACCATTGTTTCTATATTTTTTTTGTTTAATATTCTCTTCCTCATTTTTTCATAGCTTGATAAGAACATCCAAGACTGCATGGTAACCATCGAGTTATAACCATTCACTTTAATTAAATTAAATCCACGCTCTATAAACATTGCAAATAGATCTGATTTACTATTTGGATATCCTTTTTTAGCAAAACTATCTAGTGTCACATTCATACCATTACTACCCATATACGGCGGATTAGCAATCACAGCATCATAACGAATCGATAGAATAAGCGCCTGATGGACAATATCAATCAACTGCTTGGCAGCTGGCCTTTGAAATGAGTCACCAGACTCCGCCAGTTCACTCAGAGTCTCATGCATCTCCTTTAAGCCATCATACTCACCTGCTGGCACGTCAATTAGAGAACCAAATGTTTTAGCTTGAGTGAAACGCGCTAAGGTATGCTGCAACAGCTGATAGCGATTGTCGGCTTCAAACGAGCTTAGGTCATGTGCGTCATCAGCGAACATATCTTGTGCTGCACCCGTATCCCAACCGCCAGATAAATTCAGCGCGCGCCACTGGGCTGGCAAGTTGATATGATTGCCTTCTTGTAGCGCCAGTACATTGAGACGTACATTGCGGGTAAAGATACGTTTGTCATCATCACGTGCCATCATCATTAAAGCAAAACCTGAAAGCTGGGCAGCACGGTCGTCGATATCTAAGCCATATAGATTGTTTTCTAGTATCAGCTTTGGTATCTCACGCGGGCGGTAGCCTCGTTCCTCATAGATAGCCTTTAGTACGTTATAAGCTTCGATTAATATATGGCCAGAACCTACTGCTGGATCGAGTACCTTTATGCTCTCAGGTTCAATGCTATCAGGGGTAATAGCTTGTAGCTTCTCATTCACCTCAGCAGATTGCTCTGCCGGTTCTATGTAGTATTCCATCTGACTTTTGATAGGTGACTCAGGATAGGTCTGTAACCATTGGCGACCTACTGAGTTTTGCACTAGGTACTTTACAATCCAGTTGGGAGTGAATAGCTGAGTCGCCGCTGGGATGTCTTCACTTTTGACAACCTTGCCCATCACCTCATCTTTTTTCTCAGAAATATAGAATTGGTATAGCCAACCAATCACCTCAACTTGTTGCCAGTCTTCTTCAGGAATACCATCAACCAAGCCGCGCAGAATCGAGTCGGTACGTGTCAGGTTATCCGGCAATAACAGCTCAGATGCATCATTCAATGCTTCAAACAAGAATGGCATCGCTTGATGAAGTTTATGACATTGTTTGAGTAGCAGCTCACGATATAGGACTTCATCTTTATTGCCTGCCAGCTTTAGCTCAACAATATAATCACGATCTAAATCTAACTCATCAGCAGCATCTACTGCATGATCGATGATTTCAAAGCCTGTAGGGTTGTCTGGATGCGACAATACTCTAAAACCATGCCCGAGATAGTCATGAATCTCCATGTAACGAATCGCGCATAGACGGTTGAACCACGTATAAGCTTCTTGCTCTACCAATTGTGCAAAACCCAACTGCTCGCTACGCACAACCAAACGACGTCTAGGCTCAGCTAAAGCACTGTCGAAGCTGTTACCATCGATCTGTAATACAGAGCCCTGAACGACTGCCTCAGCGATTCGTAGCTCGCCTGCATTGCTAGCGGTGCCTTTCGTTTGAGAGATACCAAAACTATTTAGTCGTTTAGTCACCGCATCCATAAATTCGATACGTGCTTTTGGAGCATACTTTTTTATATTACTGGTATTCATGGTTAGTCTTGTGCCTCAGTATTGATACTTGCTGTATTTTCTACAGAATTTAACGCAGTTTTGATACGAGCATGCAGTGTTTGCTGACGTTCATGGTAAAACGTCATAAAATCAGTTAACTCTTCAGGTAGTGACGAGATAGCTTGAGACTGTAGATGCGCTACCCTAGCATTACTTTCTGGCCATTGTTTTGCATACCAATCATGCGGCATCTTTTGACGTTTCTCATTATTCATTGAGCCTTCGAGCAGCTGTAGGTTGGGTAGCTTGTTTGAGGCTTCAATCATCTCTTCTTGCAATTCGGCTGGCACGCCTACTTTAGTCAGCTTATTTTTAGTAAACAAACCCTTTGGATAGATATGGTCAACATGGAAATGGCGTGAAAAATCAAACCCTGGGAAAAGCAGCGCTAATAATGCAAACGTTCTCGGATTACCATAGTCAAGCTGAGCAAGCTCGCTAATCTCTTCAGGATCAAATCGTAGTGACTTACCTCGTAGCATCATAGTGGCTTCAATTTTTACTATCGGGAATGAGTCACTACCAAATTGCTTGATATCAGCTCGAAGTGCAGTGAGCAAAGTATCAAGCCCACTTCCCCAGATACCTGAGGCTTTAAGTAGCGACCGAGTGAGCCAATAGCGAATATTATCTCTATCCACAGCATATTCTGAACGAGTAAGGTATGAAGAGGTTAGCTTACGATGATACAAATAATAAGCTAATGGTAAGATGGCACTGGTTGCTCTTAGATTCTGTTCATTAAACCCAAAACTTGCCAGCAATTGCATCGTTAATAATAACGCTTCACGTATAGGCGTCCAGTTCTTCTCTAGAATAGTCATATTTTCTTTATTAAAGTTTTCAACTTTAAAACCAACACTACCTATATCCGATAGCATTAACCCTGCCTTTAACACTAAATCTTTAGAGACATTAAATCCGTCGCCAACGCGCTTCATCTCATCTACTAAGGCATGTATTTCTTCACGTGCATCCAAAGTACTCCACTGCGCCACGGCTATCGAGAGCAATAAATCAGAATAAGAGAGCGTAGTGCCACCACTGTTCATTCGGATAAAGATGTTCAGTACACGTTCGAGACTTTGGTCACTTTCCTCGTAAAAAGCGATCTTGTCTTTATCATGAATGGTTCTATACAAATGACGAAGTGTCGAACGAGCTTCTTTTTTTTGCTCCGAGGTTAATGTGTCATCGTCAGCAACCTCGTCTATAAGCGTATCTTCCTCTTCTTCCATAATACGACCCACCCTAAACCAGTAATCGCCTTGGTTTACTTGAGCCGCTTTCTCATCAGTAAGGAATTCAAAACCGTACACTAAACCAGTCTCTAGTTCTGGTGTTTTTAATAGATTTAGATAAAGGCGGCGTACAGGAAAAGCATCGTTATTACTCCACCATTTGCCATTAAGTTTCCAAGCGTATGATCCACGCAACCCAATATTCAGTGCAGTAATACGTTGCTGTCCATCTAGTACAGCTACAAACTCTCTTTCAGGTAGATTTGTGACATTCTCACAGTGGTGGTTATCTCGCTCATGATAGTGCTGCATGAACTGATAAAACTGATAAAGATCACGGTTCTCAGGTTTAATTTTCCAAAATAGAAACGTCCCAAATGGGTACCCTTGCAATAAACTATCGAAAAGCATGCAAATCTGTTCAGGACGCCATACGAATTCACGTTGAATAGCGGGTAGTAAATATTCTTGATCAGCGACTTTATCTAACAATGTTCTTATTGTTCCACCTGCTTGATACATAGCTATTCTTCATCCATTTATTATTTAATTCGTACTCGCTCGCCAGCTTCAACAGCAGCTATTAGCTGCTCGCGTAAAGCAGAAAGGTAAGCATCTACTTCAGCCTTGCTTTCGATAAAGCCACTAGGAACTGATTTAGCTATTGCTTCCCTAGGGTCAATCGTAACGGTTAGTTTAGCAACTGGAGCATGCATGACAGGCTTGGGTGTAGGTGGTGGCAGTACCTTCCCTGCTTTCTCTGCTTCTGCTTGCTGTTTTTTCTGCTCAAGGGTTCGGCGACGCACTTCAGCTTCCGCTAGTTGGCGCTGATCAGCGATAAAGGCATTTAACAATTCATTCGCGCTTTCCTCATAATCTCCAGCTTCCGACTGTTCGCTAAAAATCTGGGGAATAGAATTGGTATGCTCTATACGTTCTCTACATACTTGTAGCGGACGCAGCGCTTTATTTTTGATATCTGCAGTTGCTGATGCTTCTACTAAGGCTTGATTAATACGCTCAATTCGCTCATCCACTCTTTCAAGGGCATGAGCTCGCCTTTCCTTAATCAAGGCTAAATTAATCTTATCCACTTGCTCAATGAGAGGTTTAATGCGACGCATATGTCCATAGGGAGCAGGCATATCGTAAATAAGCTTAAGCTCTACTAACGCCTTTGAGGCTTGAGACTCCTTTTCGAGCGCTGGCAGGTTTGCCTTAAATGTCTCATTCAGTGCAGCAGCGAGTGCTTGCCATGTTTGAAACTGACTATTATAAAAATCATCTAGATCTTCAAAGTCTTCAGAGAACGATTTAAGTGCCTCTGCATCTTGCAAAAAGCGCTCAATGAAATCAAAGCTTGATTTTTTTTCTAATATGCCAGCAACCAGTGCTAAACCATTATTAATTTGCGGTTTGCCAGGGAATTGCCCTGTTTGAGATTTAGTGCGAAATGACTTTAACTCTTCATTCCAATCAATCAACTCGTTTTTTACCAATTCATACAGCTCTTTTTCACCAGAGCCGGTAAAGGTTTTAGAAAATAAATGTTTGACTAAGGCTGCTGCCTTTTTAACCTGACTTTCATTAACCTGACGAATTTTATTGATTCGTATATCGCCACGCTTACGTACGCTATTAAATGGCTCATAAGCTCTATTCAAAGCTAAGTCGCTACCTTGAGTACTAAATGAAATCTTGCCTGCCAAACCAAGCCTTGCTACTAACAGCAATATCTCATTAACTGGCCAGCCGTAAGGACGTTTGCCAAAGTGAGTCACAATATCACTCAGATAGACAGCTTCATTACGCTCTATCTTGAGCGTGACATACTGCTCTACTTCACGAGTCGCTTCTGGATTGCACTCATCCGCCTGTAGATCCAATCCAAGCTGTGCAACGTTATCTGCAATCAATACTTTTTGCAGCTCAGGTAGTACCTCACCTGGTGTTACCTTAAGCATGTTTAACTTAGCAAAGGTATTCTCAACGATGTATTTATAGGATTCCTCAACGATAGTGCTTGGTGTTGAAGACTTTTTGGGAAGCTTAGTACCAATTGCATAGATATCAGCCTCTGCAAATAAGGCCTCAAAATCCATCTTTAGACGTTTTTCACGCGCCATATTTTCCATTTGTTTTTCGCGTAACAGGTGCTCTTGCTCTGGACGCTGTCCTGAGTTTTGCTTTAAGAAGCGATCTGTCTTAATAAAGACTATCAAATCATCCCACAGGCGCTTATGCTCACCCAGCTTGACCAGTACAGAGCCATTATCTTTTAATGTATGTTCAATACAAGCCTGCTCATGAGAGAAGCTGTCGTAATGGCTATCCAGTGGTGACACTACCTTAATAACTAAATCTTCAAGGGTCGTCCCATCTTTAGGATGACCGTTACAAAATCGGCTAACCATAAAGTCTTGTTTATTTACTGGATAGCGGTAAGTACGGTTATTTTTGAGAATGTCATTAAATACAATCGCTGAAAGCTTGTTCGATACTTCAGATATCTCAAAATCCGTTTGACGAATTTCGTTTTCTATTTCTTTCTCTTCGTTGGTTAAGAAAATAAACACATCGTTATTACGAGCAATCAGTAGCTGTCTTTCTAAACGATTTAGGCTGTCTTCGATTTGCTTACGTAGTGCAATTTTATCGGTATCAATACGATCAATCGATAAAGTCACCAGATTATCTAAAGTACTTTTGACCACATCAACATAACGAATCAAGAAAAGTGTTTTTAAGATGTTTTGATCAAACTCGGTCAATGACTCCAATTCACATGCTTGATCAATAGTGCGCTTGATTGCCGGCTCTAAAAAGCTCTCGATAGGTGCATAGAAACTATAGAAGGGAATCAGTACATCAAGTTCATTATCCTTCATCTGTTTTGCCGCAGACTGAAACGCATCTAATAAAGAGCGCTCACCCATAGCTAAATGCTTACCCGTTGCCCCTTTGGTTCTGATAGATTCAAAAACCTTTTGAACCAACGTATAGTGATAGGGTACAAATGGATAGTTATCTACAAAAGACTTAGTATCCGTATAACCTTTTAAAACTGCCGTTGTTGTTTTATCAAAGGTTAATTGATTACGTAGAATGTCGCCTTTTTGCGCAAACACCTCTGTAAGAATCTCACTTGCCTTATCTGTTTTAGACAATAGGCGCTTTTGGATAACTTCAGAAGTGTTTGAGCTAGACAGCTGTAGACGGGTACTAAAACGCCCCTGAATTTTAGAGAAGTCTTCACCATCACCCTTACTCATACCCCCAATGGCGGCATCAATATCTGCCTGTGATGTGACTACTACCCAAGCGCGGCCATTACAAGCGGTACCCAAGTTCTCAGTAATAGTCTGAAGCTTGAGCATCATTTGGGTGTTTTTCCCAATAAACTGACCCACTTCGTCGACCATGAACAATAAATTTCGGTCACCACTACTGTCTAGATAATCATTTACCCATTTACAAAAGTTTTGTATGTCCAGTGGGAAGTTGCTTTCTATTTGTTGTACCCAGTCTTTAGCAGACTCTGTAGACTGATCGCTGGCATGAGCTAGAGCTTCTGAAAGCTCATCACGATAGAAGTCATATGCATCACGCTCCTCTTCCCACGTAGACATCGTCAGCTCAGCAAACCTATCTTTAAAAGACTGATATTGTCCGCGTTTATCAAGCTCTCGTTCTAAATGCGCAATATGAGGGAAATCAGCACAGTAACCAACACGCTCATTAAATACTTTCAAGAACACTTTTAGAATGGCGTTCTCACGATCCTCAGTATTTGCCCTTGAATCAATATTGAACAAAATAACGTCTGTGTCTTTACCAACAGACTTTTTAATATCCGCCAATAATTTTGCATCGGTAATTTTATCTTTGAAAAAATCGAATGCTTGCCTGCCCTCACCATCTTTCTCTACCGACTTATTTTCTAGTAAATAAGATAATATCTTTAAAAAATGTGATTTTCCCGAGCCAAAAAAACCTGATATCCAAACTCCTACTTTTCCAGACATCTCTGAGCCGCTATTATCAATAGACTGTACATACGCCTCAAAAAAAGTGCGAAAATGTCTATTGAGCTCTTGTGTGACAACATACTCATCAAGCTCAACATAGACACTGTCATTGTCTTTCTGCTCAGCCTTTACAACACCATTAATATCACGAGTTAGCTTTTTTGAAAAAATTTGTTCAATATTCATTTGGGAGGTTTCCTATTCTATTTATTATTAGTAATTAAGGGCTTTTTGCCATCTTCAGGCACCAACTTAAAAGCACGATAATAGTTTTTAGATTCGATCATGCCAAAAGGATGTAAGTCTCTACCACTGTACTCACCTGGATAGAACAAAACCAATGGAGTGCTACCCATAACATCTTGTAGTGCACTTAGTAGCTCATGTCCTCTGACCAACGGCCACGCACTACCTAACCCTGATAACAATACAAACTCTAGCTCAGACGGCTGATATCTATCAGCAATGAATTTGGCTACCTTTTCTTGGCTTAATGGCCCTGCCAGTGTTTTACGTAGACTATCAACGCCAACCTGTTTTTCTCGCTGGCAAGCACGATCAAATAAACCTCGTTCTTCGAGCATATCTATGAGCACTTCAAATATATTTAGGTGTACAAAGCGATAGTTTCGTTTGCGTAGCTTGTCAGTAATATGATTGATTTGCTCTCGTACAACCAACTCGTATTTTGCTGGATAATCAAATACCCAAAAACCTATCTCATTACCTAAACCATCGTTTTTTAAAAACTTAGGTCCCTCTATCCTTTCAAGAATAAGATCAAGTCTGCCTTGAAGAGCCTTCATATCGTGCACTCCATAACTTCAATTAAATCTTCCCTACCTAAGTGTATAAGACACTCTCTTACTTCTGGTAGCAGATAAACAGGTTGAATATGACGTTTACGACTATCACTTAGATAGCCACTGTCCACTAGCGACCTAATCGCATTATTACCCATTTTATTGATAGTCGACTCAAAGAACTTATTAAGTTCTGGATATACACGTATTTGCGTATCGTAAAACTCAGTCCAAGCATCAGATGCTAATGTTGGCTTATAGGTTCTGCGTGCTTCAGCCAGACTCAATCGCATAAAGTCCGCAACTATTGGAGAGTTAATAAGTAGTGCAGCCATTAACAGCTGAATATAGGCACGCTCAGTAGACTCAAGCAACGACACTATAAAGTCGTCACCAAGTACTTCAATACGCTGGCGAATGGTTTTAGTGTAGCGAGATGCTGTCTGACCCGACCTTTTTTGTAGTATGTTTTGCTCGATAACAAGTGACTTCCACTCATCATCAGATAATTTTTTTAATAAATACTCTGCGATAATTCGTGATTCAGTGATCAGCAAACTTGCTCCGATTAAGTCACCTACATAGTCTTTTACATTCATTACCTAGTTTCTCACGATTCGTTATACGGTTAATCCTAACAGTTTCAACTTATAGACAACAAAAAAGACTCACATATGTAAGTCCCAAATAAGTGCTTTTATCTTTATTTTATCAGAGCACTAAGTGTCGATCGTAGACTACATCAATTAGTCAGCTCATACTACACACCGAAGTAGATTATATGAAAATTATGTATTTTTTACAGGATCATATCGAACTTGAGTAGTATTGTTATACTATCTCTTAAGAGACAAAGTTTACTACATCAACACACTTATGCCAGTTGAGTAATTATTGGTACCGTTTAGAGATTAATACAGCATGATATTTAAACAAAAAGCTGTAGAGCCTTAAAATTCTAATCTTAATGGATACTCTCATCTTCCTTTAATCATTAATTTCACTTATAACTAATAGCAAAAGTAAATATCCCACATATTTTAGCACCCCCGATGAGCCGTAATAATCATCTGTCACCGCTAAATTTTTATCAGACCGCTTACGTTTTTTCTGTACTACCCGTACTTCATAACCATGGAAACGCTCACGATAGCCAACACGTATTGAGCTATCGAGCCTTAGCTCTTTTTTAACATCTCGCACTGCTTTCTCACTATGCGCCCTAATTTGCCAATGACTGGCATCTATAAGCTGACAACCTACTGCCATAAACTGCTGTAGCATCTCAAGCTGGGTCTTTTTAATCCCAAAATGGATCGATGAAGTATTTAAGTTGTGTTTATCTTTAAATATTTCCTTAAATAATTTCAGTCTAGCAGGCTCATCAATCGACATCTGATACGCACGATCAAGCGCTCTAACTAAAACCTCTTGGTTTTTATGTCCCGTCGGCGTACTCAAAAGCAGTTTATCATCAGTAAAGACCTGACTGGCTCTATAATATATTTGCCTAGCCTCATTAAAAGCGACGCCATGCCGAAGTGCAACCTCTGGTAACCGCTCAGCTCTTTTATCGATGTTTATGTTTTGTAGCTCTTCTAACAGCGCAATGACATCATAGGTTTTAGAGTGAATAAATATAGACGGCTGAGTATCTACTGCGTCATTTTGTGTGTTTTGCTGGCAAGCTATATTAGCTGATGTGCTGTTATAAGAAAATAGAGACTCTTTGTTAACAACTTTGCCAATTAAATAGCCACGCATCTTATCGAGATGAACCTGTTTAGTGTTAGCAGCATAAGCCCTGTTATCCTGTCTATTCACTGTCTGATAACCAATACCTGTCACCATCTCAAATACGGTTATAGGCATAGCAAGCTTAGCTTGGCTCATTTGCCAGCCAACTAGCAAATGAGCAGTATGCATATAATATTCAAACGTAGTATCTGACGTTAGATGCCCAGCAAAGCTAGCCAGCCCAAACCACATCCCTTTTTCTTTATTATTAGCAAGCAAGGCGCTAACGATAGCCTCGCTATGATCTCTATCATAATCTGTCATCACCTGCGCAAGTGGCGAGCCGCTTAACACCAGGACTAATTGGCTAATTGCAGTATGTCAAAAGCTATGAAAGGTGAAATCATGGGTAATTAGCAATCTATCCCATATGATTTTCATCATATTACTAAAGAATACGGACGGTAGTGGTTGATCACCTGATCCTTGTGAGAATAAATAATTTCTTTTTAATCTTTTTTGTTGATAATAGAATGCGATGAACGGTTGCAACTCATCAGTCTTCAAAAGCTTATCTATCGGTATTACTCTTTTGGCACTACTACTTTTTAGCCTACGATACCGATTAGGTTTGAGGATTATTTTTGGCGCTTCAATCACTTGACCATTAATAAACCCTATATCAGCAATGTCGCTAACCTTAATGCCAATAATTTCATTGATACGCATACCTGTGCGATAAGCAAGTGCTAGTACCACAAAGCATAATTGCTTTTGATCGATCTCTAAATTTGATGACTGAATATAATCTTTCATTGCATGATAGACACGTGGTGATACCATATTGGCTTTTACTACCTGTCTATTACTCCCCCATGGAAAATACACATAAGGGGCATCAAAGTGTATACGCTGGTGATCATGAAAGGCTTTTAGGCGGCCATAAGTAAATTTCTGGCTATCTTTTAAACGATCAAGATAAGATGGCGGTTGACCAGTAGCATTGTTATCGTTATCTATACTACTAGACGTATCATCAAACTCTGATAACTTGCACAGTGTAGACAGCTTACGGCTATCTTTCACTTTACTTTGAATAATTTGCTCATAAACTTCCTCAAAGTCATTACCCTCCCACTGATCAACATCATCATCCATTGTCAGCATCAACCAGTCGCGACCAATGCAGCCGATGTATTTACTGATGGTATTAAGCCGAATGCTATTATCATCCAGGAATGATAATACCCAACTAAGCAGGCGCTGCGCATTAGGCTGACTAGCATCTGTCTTTAATATGGTAATAGTAGAAATAGCGGCGTTTCTAGTTAATTTGAGCGTATCTTGCAGCTCTTTGATCAGATTTTTACTAAAACTAGGATAGTCTATGGTACTACTTTGGCTATTCGACTTTATCGATGACTGATAACTGGCATCAAACAGCTCAGACCATTCTAATAGCCTAGGGTTTTGATTGATAAGCTCTCGGTTATGACTGATTAGCTTATCAGTAGGCAAACCTGTTGTCTTTATATCGCCTTGTTTCACCACGGCTAGCGCACCATCGATTAGACTACCCTCTAGCTGTCTCCAGTGGTAGTTGGCATATTTGATGAGTAGTGAGAGCTGCGGGCGAGCGCTATCCTTATTGGTAAGTTTAAGCGTTTGTGAGATATCGTTGATTATGGTATTAAATGGCTTTATCTTGGCAGTGTTTAACTCTTTATCCTTTAGAGTATATAAAAAACACAGGCTCATATCATCGGGAATATAATCAACGAATCGCTTTAGACTTTCACTTTCATCAGCCGCGCAGCCATAGTTATCATCAGGTACGCTAAGCGGTATTATAGCCAAATGCTCTATCCTGCTTTTTTCATCAGTCGCTGCCATGTCAATTTGATAAATCTGACGTTCATCAAATAGCCAACCATAGAGTGCCTTTAACACTTCAATGTCGTTAATACCGCCATACATGATGCTGCAATATAGTAACCCCTCAACCAAGTCACTCACTGAAAAACGCCGCTTTCGTTGCCAAACCTCTATCATTGTCGCGCTACTATTTGCTACAGCGCGTCCATTGACGAACCAGTCATAGTTAATGGTCAAGCGCTCACGAGTCGCCAGTATCGGTACCACAGGCTCGTTAAGGTATATCTGGTGAGCTTTATTATAATCACGAACAAACTCTAAAAATCCGCGCCGCGCCAATTGGAAGTTTTGAGCGGTATCAAAACTCTCCTCTAGTAACTGGTTAATCGCTTCGTAATGATGCTGAAGCTCACAAGGCGATTGCATAGGATATTGATTGATATATTCTTTAATTAAGGCTTTAGCATCATGCTTGATACTATTTTTAGCTTCTTCTCTATTAAGCTGTCGCAGTTTATGGGCGCTAATATTATCCATATAGGCGAACCTCAATTTGTTTTAAGTGAAGGTCTGTAGCAATCGCATCTAAATGGGGACTGAGCTGGTGCAGCTGATTTATAAAGCTTGATGACATTGGATGCATAAATTCTTGATTAGGATGCTCATGACCGTAAAGCGCGCAAATCAGATAGTCAGTCACGCGCCCCGTAAGCATAGATCTCAGCTGATGACGCAGCCAATTATCCTGATGACTAAAAAAGTCTTGTAACTGGTAGCGAACTTGGCTTGGCGTAATGCTAGTAAAGCCCTTTGGGTTCTTTTTATACAGCTGAATGAGAGGACGCTCAGATTGTAAGATGTCGTTGATGGGATAAGGCGCTGCTGGACATAATGGATTATAGATGGCGGCAAATTGCTCAATATAAGTCATATAGTTTTGTATAGCAGTTATCAAAAACTTGCTAAGAGGAATGAGCCTGCCATCAGACTGCGCATGACGTTCTTCTTTGTCAGACACCCACAATATACGCCGCTTCAAATCAAACTGGTGTGGCAACCCTGGTGCGTGTCTGACTGGGCGGATACCCGTTTGGATCATGACAATATGCCACAACCAAATACTATAGCTATTAAACTGCGCAATATAGCGATCTATGCGTGACTTTAGCTTGCCATTAAAGCTCTCGGCACTGACAGCCAGTTGATTAAAGAACTGCTGGCACATTGTGGTCTTTAGTGCCATATCACTACCAATGTGGCTTCTATGCCCGTTCATCGGTACGCTACACTCATCTATTAAAAGTGCTTTTTGTTCATCATTGCAGTATTCAGTTATCAGCTCTACCGCTTTTATATAATTTTGCTCTAGCTCTACCGTTTTAGTGCTAGTGTAATACAGCGCAGAGCTATGCCTTACATCAACACCTGTGATCAGGTCGGCATGTAGTGGCTGTTTAAGCTCGTTTTTGATAATGACAAGCAGTCCCACTTCAATATGCTGAGGACTAAGCGCTGGCAGGTCAAGCTGGCTTTTAGCGTAAGAAAGAGCCGATTTAATCTCATCGGATGAAACAGTAAGCTTACCCTCAAGCATGACCTGCAAGGCAACAGGCAGTGCGCGATAAAAGGTACTGCCATAGCTTTGTCTGTGGGCAAGGAGGTGATTTCGAGTATTGGTGGTCACATCAATCGTGATGGCAGTGCGACTGATTTTACAGGTACTGTCATAAATGAAATACTTGCGTTGACTGCGACTACATTGCCAATCAGCAATGATGCTATCAATATTAAGACCGCTTAGCAGTGATAGCAGTAATACCGCATATCCAATCTTATCTTCTGTATTTTCGCTAATAAAGCGTTGCCAAAGCGTAGCAAATAGCATTTGGTAGCCAGTAATACTCAACTGACGATGATTGGTTGGGAAGTGAAATTGATTACGGCGGGCGTGTTGATGGTTATTTTTCAATCGCCATTGCTGTAGCTCAGAGGATTTAGCAATTTGTATGGCGGGCTTAAAGTCATTGTCTAGCAATGGTACTTCATCGTCATCGGCAATATTTTCAGCGATTGCCACGTTACTGTGCTTTTTTGATTGTTTCGTACTAAATAGTATTCTTTGTAGCGACTCACCATCGATATGCGCCACTGTTTTGGTGACTGTTTGAGCCGACTTTACGCGTTTAGTATCTTCAGTATAGGTTTTACCAATAAAAGCCTTATTATCAATCGCCACCTCATAAGCCAACCTAATTTGACCAATTTTGCTACCAAGATATTGGTTGGCTGTTTCACCTGTTGCCTCTTCCTGTTTGACGTTTGCTTCATATTGTCTGATATAAGGTAAACATGAGGACAAGCTATCGCACTGAGCATGAATGCTGATTAACTGGTCGAGAATCCTACGTTGTGGATCAGTAGGTCTTAGCGCCATACGAACACGTACGCTAAGCTTATCTATTTTGGCAAAGTGTTTGTCGTGGCGTGCTGTGATCATCACCATCACTTTTAAGTAGCCGCTCATAAATCGCCAAGCATTATTATTGATATCAACTTCGCCATACACCTGATAAAAGACAATTAGCATATAGCTGACCGCCCACTCTACTGTTTTACCTTGCCGAATGATTTGTTTAATCACATCTTCACAGTCTATATCAGTGAAGCCTTTAAGATTTTCATAGGTTGTCGAAAAAACTAAATCAACCTCATCATCTGGCACCAAGCTGATTATATGAGCCACAAGCGCATGCATTTGCATATAATGTGGCGAGTCTATAGGGATAAGCTTGTCTAATACTCGCCTAACAGTCACATCATCAAATAGTTTAGTTTGACTCATAAGAGGCATCCATCCAATTCATATTTTTGTGCAATCCCAGCAATGCCTGATCATCGGCCACTTTGCACTGCTGATACTCATAAGCGCTTTGGTTGATACCAGCAAACTTGCAATAATTCTCTACCGTCAGGCGATCAATATTCATGAGCTCGCAAATAATGCTTTTTGGCGCATTGGTATTTAATGCCTTAAAAAACTCAGGATGATAAATTCCTCTTGAGAATGCCAGCTCAATAACCTCACTCCAAGCCAAGCGCTTAATATCTTGTAAGCTTTCAGCTGCGACAAGACAGGGCTGACGCAAACTCACCTCCTCTGTAAGAACTCTATCAATTCGTCTAAACTCATTAAAAAAATAGTAAGTCGAATCTTTACCAATGACTAATCGTAGCGGTGGGCGATAACAATCATCCAAGCCACCTATATTTATACCTTTCATTCTTGGCCTAAATTGATGCCATATCAACAATGCCTCCTGCGCATCTTGATGAATAACCAGTTTAGATTTGCTAAAAGTTATAAACTTCTGGGTAGGTTTTAGATGAATACTATTCATTTTAATATCATTAACAGTGAATTATATTAATTATGATATGTTATAACTTATCTTTTGTAAAGACCTTAATATCGCTGTTATATCCTTATGTTTAGATAACTAAAATATTAATCCATAACCATTTTTTAGACGAAAAAAATACTCTCCAACCTATTATAAAATAAAGGCTGAAGAGTATTTTAAAATTTCAATTCTAGTTGGGTGAGGAGGTTAACGTCTTATAGCAGTCGACCTTCCTATAAAGCTTAGTTTTCTTCATTCTCATCGGGAACATACTTTAAAACATCCCCTGGAGTGACTTTTAATACCTGGCACAACTTACTCAGGGTATCGAATTCTATGCGAGTTGTCTCATCGTTATAAATTCTATGAAGCGTTGATTTGCTGATGTCTGTCATTCTTACTAAATCTGCAACTCGCAACCTTCTTTCCGCTAAAAGCACTGGTAGATTACATAAAATCACAATAAAATCCTTATTGGTAAGTAAAAAATACTTGCCAGTGACTACTTTTCTGTTAAAATAATACTCGTTGGCAATAACTAAGTTTCCGTCAAAAACTATTTTGTGCTGACTAATGCTTTATTATGTCATAGACTCATCTTGCTGCTCAATAGCTGGCTAACCATGATGGGTGCGACTTGTTCGATAGATATAGTTACTATAAAAATGTGAAACTAATCATAATCATTCTGCCATTAAAAAGGAGTATGTTGTGGGTATCAGGATTGAATGGAGCATGACACAAAATGCTTGGGACAAACGGGTCTGTGAGGATTATTGGGCCTATGATCATAAAATCAGCTATATAGATTATGTCCATCTGCTTTGTCAAAAATATAATATTAGTTCACACGTATTATTTGAAACCATAAACCAATGCTATGCTTGCTTAGATGATGTTTGTTGTGAATATTGCGGGAGCGCCTGTCCCATTGAAGTACCCGCTGATATTACTTATATGCGGGCAAAAGAGAGTTGGTTTTGTGCAGTATGTGAACATGCAATGTGGAGGAATGATTTTGTTAGTAAGTAAGTACTCGAAGCCACAAAAATCTATACAGCTTGACGTTGTTTAGATTTTTGAGCATTAGAAACTGTTGAATCTTAATTAGTATGCCGTTATAGAAAATATCATCTACAAGCATATGAGTTAAGCGCATTCATATCGTAGCCAAAAACAAGCTAGCTGGCTGAACGTACAAGTAACTTCTTTACCATTCTTAAGAGTATTCCAAACATTATATTTATTGAATAATTTAGGAGCGCGCACTACGGTAGTGCTTTTTCATTTATAAGAACTGAATACGCTAGTTAGTAGCGTATAAACTCACTAGGGTTTTCGACCTCAGGTCTACCCATCACGTTTAAATTAAGTGTCGAAACCTTTAAAATCAAGGGGATTGAGTTATCAATTACCCTCAATATCTAAACCTTGCTTACTACTATCAATATAGCTAAATACCTCTACAAACCCTATCAGAATTGGCTCACATGATTTTTTAATATTCGTGTCTTTTCTTAGGTGAATGTGAGCAACTTGGGGTTTAACCAGTGAACAGGAGGCGATATTTTATATCGTTGCTTATGGCTGGCAACATCACCAAAGTATGCAACATCTATTATCTGAAACGCTTGATTTCACTAGTAATGCACAAGAAAACATTCGCGTGGTAGATTATGGCTGTGGTCAAGGGGTAGCGACATTGGCACTTATGGACCATTTAACAAAAAAAGGGGTCGCACAACAAAGCTCACTCGAAATACACCTGATCGAGCCCTCCAAAGTCAGCTTAGACATTGCTAAGCTCTTAATTGAGCGACTAGCAAAAGTATATGGTATACAAGTATCTATCCATTGTCAGCAGCGCACACTCGATAATGCACTCATCCCGTTGAATAGTGAATGCGTGGAGACCTTTCATCTATTATCTAATGTTATAGATATAGAGACGGTGCAAGACACCCTACCAAATCTAGCAAAGCAGATGAAATCCTGCACAGGCAAAAATTTCCTGCTTGCTACCTGTCCAAAATATGCCAATGCACAAACAGGCTTTCGCATATTACGTCAAGAAATAGACTTTGCTGAGAACTTTTATGATGAGTGCTGGGATATGACCTACCAGATGTACCGCGTTATGCAAGCGACTTGGAATCAGCACACCTCCACACAGCGTATGGCGATGATGTCGTGGACTAGTAGCTGAACAATATCTATCTGAATGTTTGAATACAGCGTTATATCGTCAAATACTAATAGGGAGACAGCCATGAGAGGCGTAAACAAAGTAATGATAATCGGCCATTTGGGTGCTGAACCAGATGTTCATCAGTTTGCTAATGGCAATCGTGTCACTAACATTTCTGTCGCTACGTCAAATCAGTGGACAGATGCAAATGGTCAACCTAAAGAATCAACAGAATGGCACAAAATTAAGCTATTCAATCGCCTAGGTGAAGTTGCTGCTGAATACCTAAATAAAGGCAGCAAAGTATATATAGAAGGTAGTTTACGTACTAGAAAATGGACAGATGATAACGGCTTAGATCGCTACATCACCGAAATCTATGCGAGTAGCATGCAAATGCTTGGTAATAGCAACAGAACTGAGACGCAAAAACCAGAAGCCGTCATACCAATACCTCAGAAGCCATGGCTACCAAAACCAAACGTTATGCCAGATGGTCCTATCGATGATGATATTCCGTTCTGATGTGTTTGTTATAAAGTAGTGATGACTCAACTATGTCACTACAGCCATGGCAGAAAAATCATGGTCTCAATTATCAAAAGGCAATCCATTTTTCCTAATATAGCTCGATTTTATAGTGATTTTCTCGCCAGCCTTAATAGACTTTGCTAAATCTGACGGTTGAGCCAAAGTGCTAACCTTTAAGATACTCTCTTTAATAAATCCTGCTATTTGACCTTCAATATTATGTGCATTGTCCAAAAACCAACAAGATTACGTTTTGGCTAAGTTAAAAGTCTTATTCACTTTTTAGTCTCTGGTTGTTTTAGTCATTATTTAGTACTTATGGTGATGTTATAAACCTTAATTGCACATATTTCAAAAAACTCGCATTTTTGTGGGAGATTCAACTGATATTAAGTTTTAAGATATTTAGCGTAATCATCAAGAATTGATAGATAGGTAATTATCTGAAACCAACATATTACTTAAACCCCCTCAAACTGAGAAGACCAATGGACAACGTAAACAATGCTAAAAGAGAGCTGGTCATAAACTGGCACATTACCGAGGCTTGCAATTATAAATGTAGTTATTGCTTTGCCAAATGGGATAGGCAAAAAAACGAAGTTATGAATGATGAAGCAGCTACTATTCGCTTATTAGATGAAATTAGTAAACTACCAAAAATATTAAACAACAGCTATCCAACAGACTTCAATAGCATACGTTTAAATTTAGTAGGCGGTGAAACTTTTCTAAGCTTTAGGAAGGTTTCTCGGATTATTCATCATGCTAAGCAAAGAAACTTTAACCTATCTGCAATCACAAACGGCAGCCGACTAAACGATGAGCTGATAGATTTGATTGCCATAAACTTTTGCAGCATTGGCTTCAGCCTTGACTCGCTAGATAACCAAACAAATTTAACAATAGGAAGATCGGAAAAAAACAACCCTATGGATGTCATGAAACTTTCAGAGGACATTAACACTATCAAGAAGCTAAATCCAGATATTGACATCAAGGTTAATACTGTTGTGAGCAATTTAAATAAAGCCGAAGACTTGTCTTCTTTTATTAAAAAAATAGATCCTGATAAATGGAAGATATTTAAAGTTTTACCAATAATTACTGAAGAAAACAATATATCCCAAAGCGATTTTTCTCAATTTTTAGATCGTCACAGTGAGTTTGACAGTATTATCTCTTCTGAAGACAATGACGAGATGACTGACTCCTACCTCATGATTGATCCTGTAGGAAAATTT
This sequence comes from Psychrobacter sp. DAB_AL32B, assembly GCF_002224105.1. Lineage (NCBI taxonomy): Bacteria > Pseudomonadati > Pseudomonadota > Gammaproteobacteria > Moraxellales > Moraxellaceae > Psychrobacter > Psychrobacter sp. DAB_AL32B. Next base: position 28,808 of record NZ_NEXU01000048.1, read on the forward strand.
TTTCAAAACTCAAATACTACGAAGGGCTATATTTATAGTCGTCCAATCATAGAAATCGGTATTCGTCAGGCATTTAGTGAAATAAAATTCAATCCTGAAAAATTTCATGGACGCTATAAAAGCAATTATATTGATGTGTTTGAGCTAGGTTGAACGACTATATATTGAGTATTTTTTGCTAACTCGCAGCTATTGGAGTGGCTTGCTTTTTTAAACAATCAGGCCACTCGGTACGTTCTTTCTTAGCTTGCTCATCTATGTGTTGTTCATAAAAATTAGTGAATGACTGCCATAACTCATAATAGTCTCCATAGATAACACAGCTCTTTTCTTTATTCGCTTTATTATACTTATCCGTTTGCTCGTATATATTTTGAAAAAAAGCATAGATAAACCAGACAATGCCTTCAGCACTGGGAGGAAGCCCACCAAGCTCACTTATATCTTCAGTTTTTAAATACTTAACAAATGACTTCTGCCAGTTGATTAATACATCGTTAGGTTCATCTTTTGCAGAGTCTTGCGTACCTAACAGCCAATAAAACTCTTCAAGACTAATCCAGTTTCTCTTACTATCGCGTTCACTTTTCATATCTAAAAAACTGTGCAACTGACCATTTTTATCATCTGTCTTCCAATCGATTTTCTTACGAATACCATATAACCCTTCAGGCATCTTTTGATGTTTTTGAAAGAAAAAAACAGTTAGTAAAAAATGTATAAATGAGCGTGAAGTACAAGTGAAAGGACTGCCATTTCTATTAGTTAGGTTATATTTTTTAGTTTTTGTATCGTATTGCCACTTATCTGGATACAGCTTTTGCATAAATAGCCAGCCCAAACTAATCGGTGCAATATCTTCTGAGTAAACAGCATGATGAATTCGAGCATCAAGATGGGCTATAAAGCTTAAAACCAGGTGTAGATAGAACTCATCTGCTGGCATGTCAGTGTTGAGAGTGTCATCCTCATAATTGAATGTATTAGACAAATAGGTTTTAAAGTTAATAACAAGCTGGTCATCGAGTTTTTGGTTTAAACATGAGTCTATGATCTTGGTATGTTCAAGTAAATTCTTAGCAGATTCAGCACCAAAAGCCCGTAATAAAGACTCATAAGGACTATCAATTAGTTCGCCTTTTTCAAGGCTTATATCCTCTCCAATAATGCTGCCCTTTTTCTGAGTAGTGGCTAAGTTATCAAAAATACCTGCAACTTGATCTTGCCTTTTTCTATGTATCTTAGACAGCCCTTTTGTGATCTGCTTTACTAAGCCTTTACCTTCAGTTATCCCCTTTATTAATAGCTGAGACGGTAGCATGCTAATAATATATCGTTGCTCTTCAGCTTTAGTTTCACATAGATTAATATTTCTGTCTGACATATCTCTTATCTCTTATTCTAAGCAGTTACTACCCAACCTTAAGCTTACCTATGAGTGTAACTAAAATGGTGGTGTATTAAAAAGTATGCTGATTAAAATTTAAAAAATTCTTGAAGCCTTAAAAGTCCTGTAGGATCAGAGAACGCAGCATAGATTTCTTATTTACCTTTATCGCCAGCTTACTTTTTAAAACACCACCAGATATTTTTCATGCAAGTATACGTCATGATAGTTTATCGACGCTCAGCGACAAATTGTTAGTCTGATGCCATATGACAGCTGGTTAGTGCAGGTTTACCTTTCTTAATGATTTTTATTAAATTAGCCCCATCAAAGCCGCCGCTACCATCATTATTAGCATAGTATCCGTCAATTTCGACCGTCATGGGAATAAGGTAGCAATTACTATCGTTAAGCTTTAAAGCTGTAAGCTGCGGGTTATTAGAAACGATGGCAAACTCAGTAGGATAATTTGTCTTAGTTTTCTTCGGAATCATCGCCTGTGACTTTTTATCAACTGTAAAACAGGTCTGACACATCGCCTCATTAATCATATTGTACTCAAGGACACCGGATACCACCGTTTTACCTTTATATCTTGTAATACCATCGCTGTTCGTTGCCCCTATTTTCAGGGGTTTGACTTCGCTTGCTGCATAAGCAGATGTACCAGTAATGGCTAGGGCTACCGCGATAGTTAATGATATTAACTTACTATTCATTCCAATTCCTTTTTGGTTTGCTTGTTTTAATCAAATGAGCCGGTTTGTATTTTATAGGTTGATGCCCGGCACGACTTATCTTCAAAAAGCGCGCTGCCACCCTCGGCATAGTACTCTACTGATAATTTAAATTTGCCTTTGATGAATCTGCCATAGCATTCACCAAGACCAGTACCACGGCAAAATTCTAATTCCTTATACTTCTTGAATAGCTTCTGATTATGATTGGGTTCTATTAACTCCCCTGGCAAATTATTGGGATCACGATAAGGCATCCAACCATTTTTAGTTAATGTCTTACCCACATCCACACAAGACTTATCGAGCATATAGCTATTAATTTTGCTCTTATTCGCTTTATCAATCTTCGTTCCATTTTCATTATAAGCCATAGCCGGTGATAACATGCATAAGCCAATTACGGTGCAAAGCAGTCGCTTCATTGTTCATTCCTTAATGCCAGTATCTCCGCTGGCGCGGTTGCGAGATTAGCCCGCCTTACAGCTTTTTATTAAATATCTCATTATGTGCCAGCGTTATGGTTGTCTGTATTAACGGTTATCTGAGATTTTTTAGGCAAGGCATTAAGTAGTACCCACTCACCGCGCTCAAAGTCGGCTTCTATTTCTTTGCCATGTACGATAACTGGTGTTCTAGAAATATTGATACTATCTGTTTGTATGACGCGGTTATGGTAGCGGGCCTCAATGAATGCCTGCTCGGTAAAGAAGTTACCCATCAAAACACCACAATGCGGGCATGAGTTAGACATGAAGCTGCCGCCCATTGTTTTGCTATACATGCTTTTTAGAGGCGCAAACCCATACGCCTGAGCAAGATTATTATTGATAACATGAATGGTTTCGCTGTCACAATCTGTTATATGCCCGCTATAACGACGATCTTCATAAGGCACCCCATAATTGGTGTTTCTATAAACAACCTCGGCTACGCTATTCATGCTTCTCTTACAAGCCCAACATTTTTGCTTAATGATTTTTAAAAACAATTCTGTGCTACGGCTGTATTTTGCATAAAACTTTATCTGTGATGACATCATCCTAGAGATGAAATCCTCTAAATCTAGCGCAATCGGCTCAAAACGGTCATAAATCAAACCCTCTTCGGTATCTTCCTGATTGACATTAAAAACCTTGTAGGGGCTACTAGGCTCTTTTTTGTTTTTGTAGACCGAAAATACTGGCACATCCTTGGTTTTATACAAGTAATCACCGGTAATGGCATTTCTATCTTTAATTGAGCCACTTCTAAGCAGCCATAAGCCTCTAACACCTGAGTCTTTATAGACCTGTTGACGACGTTTGGTTTCGATAAAAGCTTGCGGGCTCCACTGCACCTCGATGGCGATTTTAATCTTGCCTTTGGTGGCATAGATATCCGCTATCCATTCCTCGCCCTTACTTGATACACCGCGTCTTTCGACTTGCACATCCCAACCACATTCGAAAAGGGTTTTACTGACCAGATATTTGATGTGCATGTGCTCAGCCGTTTCACCACCGCTTGAGCAATCCGTATCGGTAGGCTTGGCTTTATGAGAAAAAAATTGCGTACCAAGCTTGCTTGTTTTAAGAATAGCGGGCGTGTTGCAACAAGACATTTTGAAAGAAGAGTGCTTATCCTCTTTCAAAGCAATCCAGTCCTTTAAGACGTAATGGAAACTATAAATAATCTTATCATCTTTTAAGCAAACAAACGCCATATCGTTACCCTTACTGTATGATTTCTATTACTTTAGCGATATTAGCAGCATATAGCTTCTTCTTAGCGCGAGTCATGGCCACATACAATAGGCGGTACTCTTCATCAGGGGTATCTTTTGCAGAACTATCCTCATTAAAGAATGACTCATTGAAGTCACTATGGATAAGTACATTATCCTATATTATTTACCTAGACGCTCACGGTATGCCCACGGTCTCTCTGCTTCGACGTTCTCCCAAAGACCACGTTGACTATCAAGTGCATCTCTATTTGCGAATACGTAGAGCTGGTAGTCCTCCGAAGCTAAATCCTCATCATGCTTGTCATACATCCAAGCCATACCTGTTTCAATTTGCTGCTGATTGCAATTTAGCTCAGCAGACTCAACCTTTGCTAAAGTTCTACCTTTATCATCTATTGAATTGGTTGCTTGTACAGTTATAAGCGCATTGCCACTTGCGAGACAGCCGCGTAATTGTTCAGCGCTCTCCTCTGCCAAATCTTGCCCAATTTCAGGCGCATCTAGCCCAGCCATTCTTACTGTGATTTTCTTACCATTTTCTCTGCTGGCTGTAAACGTATCACCATCAATCACTTTGATATCAGTAACCAAAAACTCTTTTCCAGCATCATCGCTGACTTTATCTGCGTCTTTGGCTGGCGCTACCTCTACTTTAGATTTATCATTAGCTTCATCGGTGATACTGGTATCGACTTCTATAACCTCAATAATCTCTGGCGCTTCATCAACTACTAATACTGTATCGACAGTACTCTCATCAACGTCTGATGCCACCACTTCTTTATCAGTGCAAGCAATGCCGATTAAGCTGATACACATAACGGATGCAAGTAACGTCAGCTTGCGACCATTGCTAAAATTACTCTTGATATTTGATTTCATATAATAGAATCCTTACATTGATCATTGAACGCTAGTATTTGCGTCTATTATTACTATTACTCAGGATTTGTTGCATACAGCAGCCAACCACCCATTTTATTATCTAGCGCTTAATCAGGCGTCTCTTTATAGGTAGGATTCTTTCAACGCCCAAAGACCGCGTTTATTCTCTAGCGCTTCATCATGCATATCTTTATAGACAGGATGCATTTCATCACTTACATTATCATTCTCACCTTCGTACATGAAAGCCATCCCTTCCTCTACCTGAGAGAGATTACAATGGATAGGTCCTGACTGTAACTCCGCTAAGGTTCTACCTTCTTTGTCTGTCGAATGGTTAACTTGAACAAGTAGCAATGCTGTATCCATCTCAATACAAACTTTAAGTCGATCAGCACTTTCTTGACCTAATGGCTCCCCTATCTTAGGCGCTTTAATGCCCGTTAGCTTCACCGTTATACGTTTGCCGTTTTCATCTACTGCGCTAAACGAGTCACCGCTAATTATTTTAATACCACTAACCAATACTTCTTTAACAGTGCCGTCAAGAACTTCGGCAGATTTTGGTAACTCTGCTGTTGTTGGATCAACTTGAGTTTTACTTGATTTTTCATCAACCGTTTCAACAAGATTGTCAGAGTTTTTCTCTATTTCAACCCCTAAAGGCTCTGCTGTTACTTCCTCAACCAATACGGTATCTGTAGCGTTTTCATCAACATTTTGTACACCTACTTCTTTATCTGTGCAAGCAGTACTGATTAAGCTGATACACATAACGGATGCAAGCAACGTAAACTTACGACCATTGATAAAATCACTCTTAATTTTTGATTTCATATAATTCTCGTTTTTATGATTTATATATAGTGGGTTAGTCACTACTTTTTAATAGGTTAGGTAATTTAATGCTTTGAACCAAATGTAGGCATTCTGAAAATTTCTTTATTAAAAAGCAATTTTCTGATAATAATACTTTTACTTACTAGGCGACAAAGCCATGAGTTTGGGGGTATAACATTATCAACAATAAAGCACATCAAGAGTATAATTAGGTAAGATTCTGAGTATAAAGAACCCATTAGGCTTTTACTATCAAGCCTTACAGGGTTTTTACTATTTTAAGAAATACTCAGGTGGCTTGGTTGATGCTAGGGTTTGAATGATTACCAACAGAGCTTAGCTTGCCAAATTTATTTCTACACTTTTTCAACACAGCTCAGATAGATGGACATTTTCATAAATGCAGTTCCAATAGTAGTAAATAGGCTACTAGCTATATATGAAGCATAGCGTTAGCAGCCTATTTTTTACTCAAGTCATGTTTTTGATACTGGTATTTAGTAATACAAACTAATTAATAGTGATTTATCAAATAATAATTTCAAATATGTGCTGGCATGCCAGCATTATTCTCATCCCACATTACAGCTTGTTAGCACTGGAGTGCCTTTCTTGATAATTTTAATCAAGTTGGCAGTATCAGTACCAAAGTCACTGGTATCACTATAGTAACCGTCAATCTCAATCGTCATTGGAATGCGGTAGCACTTATTTTTATTAAGATTTAACTTCAGGATTTGAGGAGTATCAGTATCTAGCGCAAATTGAGTGTCGTAACTCTGAGCCGGTACTTTAGGAATCATTGACTTGGACTTTTTATCAACTGTAAATTCAAGCGGGAAGCCCGCTTCGTTTACTCGGTTAATTTCAAGCACACCCGACACAACTGTTTTGCCTTTGTATAAGATCACGCCATCACCTGTACTGGCAATCTTTAGCGGCACAGCAGGCTTAGCGGCTGGCTTTGCTGCAGGGGCAGCATAAGCTGATACACCAGTAAGTGCTAGGGTTGCTGCTACAGTAAGTGATACTAATTTATTTTTCATTTTAAATCCTTTTATGCGTTGGTTGTTTACTGAAATGGTTTGGTTTGAACTGTGTACGTTATCGCATAATATGATTAGAGCATTCAATCAAAAAGACAAGTAATCGTTTTGTTTTTAGAGTTATACGTTGCACCCATATCTATTATCTCATCCCAATACTCCATCTTATAAGATTTAAAGTTAGGCAAAACAGTAGAAAGATTGGCAGTTGGTGCAAACTTTAAGGCCTCACCTGCACCTGAAGATTCTGGTCTAAACATAAATACATATTCCTCTAAAGGCTGACCTCGATATTTAATGCCGTCTTTGAATATTAGATGATATGCAGTGAACTCATTTCCTTCTTTTATTTTCACATCCTTTATCGTATCGCGATATGCTGATAACCATTGTGACCTAGGCCTAACAAAGTATCCTGAGCCTTCTGATACCCCTTTAATACTATCCGCTAATGACAACTGACTTTGGTCAAAAGTTTTAAAAGATAAATTTTTACCTACACATCCACCTTCCATATCACCAAACAAATAAAGCATGTCACTTGTTGGTAATTTTTTAGGAGTACTTATGACTACTTTTTTAGTATCTACAGGAGAGCCACCTAAGCCTTGTTGTACGCCGGCTATCGTACCTGTCACTACTTCATTTACCAAAGAACCAACACTTTTTACTACTGTTGTGCCCATTGTTTGACTCTCAGCACAGCCTGATAGAGCAATAAGGCTGCTAATAGCAACCAATGACAACACATGATTCGATTTCATAATTTAGTCCATTAGTGTTTAAAATACTGAATAAATATTAGAGGTTAAAAGTACAAGTTATTTCATTACCATCATCATCAGAAACTATTAAATTAGGATACATATCTCTGTTTTCAGGTTTATAAAACTCTTCAAAGCTTTTAGCGATACCAAAATCTTTGGATGTACCAGAATTTCCTTCTTCTGTCATTGCTAGGACATAAAGGGGCTGATAGCCTTCTTTTTGCCATTTGTAAAAATGCTGGGAAAAAGGAAAGTCTTCGTCTGTATCACAATTAGATTCCACACGCGTTAATTCTTTTTCTCTAAATAGATCTTCAAGCTTATAAACGGCACTTGTTGTTTCATCTTCTGCTACGCCCTGACCAGAACTAATATTAACTAAGCCTGGTTTTGTTTTAGTACCATAAGCTGCAACATGGCTATGATCATCTAAATCACCAATGATGGAATAGTTGGTACCTCCATCTAAAGTAGGGATCTTATTTCGCCATTCTCGTACACCAGGTATTTCAGCCAGCGTTTCCCACTGCCAATCAGCATTAGGCTTTAAAGCAAGATAATCAGCAACCTTAGCAAATCTGGGCGGGTTTTCTTCTTCGACAACCACTTCTTCGACAACCACTTCTTCAATAACAACGACCTCTTCAGCAACTACTGGCTCTACCGCAGCCACTTCGGCAACAGCTGAATCTTCAGTAGCAGCTTCTTGAGTAGCTTCTACTTTGTTATTGTCCGCACAGCCAGATAACGCAATAATACTGCTTATAGCAACCAACGATAAAACATGACCTGATTTCATAGTTACGCTCTTAATATTGTTAGAAAATGAGTGGAAGAATTATAGGAAGAAGAATTAGTCTTTAGCAAAGGGTAATGGGTACGAATAAATCTTCATTAATGTACTGAGCACTTTTGCAGCTTTAAATTCATAAATATGTGGATCTTCTAGACAAACAAAAAAGTCGCCCATTGTTTATATGGGCAACTCTTAATGACTTAATAAAATGGTAATCGCTATTTACAGAATTTGGCAAAGAGGTTGTTCACTACAGGGCGAGGTATTGTGTAATCAGCCATTGCTTCTTTTAAGCTTTTATAATCTGCATCACTTACTATGGTTGAATTTATTGGGCTTGAACAAGTAATGCTTAGAACCCCTCTAAAACTACTTGTTTTACCATCAGCTGTTAAAGCAATCAACAGATTGTCTGGCTTTTTAAGGTTAGCACCCGTATACCCTTCTATTGTCATAGGATATGCAGTCCAACTAGTGCTATACACACCACCGTCTTGACTGGTATAAACATTAATACCATTTGAAAAACCAGGGGCAGCTAGTGCGCTAGTAGATACAAGAGATGACAGGGTTAAAAAAGCTAAAGATAAAAAATAAGTAGGTTTCATTACCGCTCCAATAATTGACGTTTTTACAAATCCTTATTATTTTATTAATATAACACAAATGTTTTATCTTGTTACATAAACTTAATTAAAAGTACTGAGTGATATATAAGCTTAATAGACCTCTTGCAAAAGTACCAGTTCATTGACTTAAACTGACGAAGCTACAGGCGCTAGCGATGACTTATGCAAGAGGTCTAATATGTTAGCATCTACCATGTTCTATCATAATTCATAAAAAAATCATTAAATAAATGACAAGCTTGCAATTGGGGTGTATTAAACTTTCTTTGATAGGTATCTTATTGTTAGGAGGATTGCCACCCATTTGATGTACATCCCAGTAGAACTAGCTAAACAGATCCTGTTAATCAATTAATAGACCACTCAAAATAGACTGATATAATGGAACTACTTATATCAGACTGCTAAGCTCCTCATATCTATCAAGGCCAATTATGACCACATACATACTCGATACTGAAACCACAGGGCTTGTTGAACCGCACATGACTGAGGCCGCCTACTCTATTGTTGATATCAGCGATGGTAATATAATTGTGTTGCAGGAGCCGAGAGCCAAGCGCTTCAACCCTCTAAAAGAAATCAGCTTGGGCTCTATGGCAATATCACATATCTGTGATGAGGATGTGGCAGATGAGCCACCTCACACAGACTTTCGACTACCTAGTAGTGTTGAGTACTTGATTGGTCACAATATTGTTTTTGATATGGCCGTTCTGAAAAATGCTGGCGTTACTCATAGTCCCAATCTGATATGTACCAATGCAATGGCTAACTACCTGCTTCCTACGCTTGAGAGCCATAAGCTAGTATCCCTCCTCTATCACTTTCACCGTGATATAGCCCGTGCTCAAGCAAGGGATGCTCATGCTGCTATTGCTGATATTTACTTCACTGAGCTGGTGCTTGGTAGTCTGATTGATTTAGCGAATAGCCAAGGTCATGAGATAAGTGATGTGGAAAGCTTATATGAATTTAGTGAAATGGCACGTATACCCACGCATTTAAGCTTTGGTAAACATAAAGGTGAGGCTATTGCAGATTTAGCCACTAGTTCTGAGGGTGCTGGCTATCTTAAATGGCTGCTTAAACAGGACAGTGTTGACCCTTATTTGGCTCAAGCATGCCAGCAAGCATTAGAATCTGTATAAATACACTGATGTCGTCAGTTTTATAGTCGAGCTATGCTCAAAATTGAGATAGATACTAGAAATATTTAACGCTCAAGTAGATCAAGTTCTTATTAAAACTATAACTTATTAGGTAATAAACCCCTCATATTATGGTGTTTAAAATATCGTTAATATCTGCATATGCCATGAATCAATCTTACTCTGATAAGTTATAAAAGCTCTATATGCTATTATTTATATAGTGTAGAGGGCTGGAGAATGAAACTTACTTTTCTTAGGTGACGCTATTAATATCGGGGTTTGTTGTGATCAGAGTCGGTTGTCACTCTGAAGCGCTTATGACGACGGCATTTGATACCATGTTCATCAAAGGTACGTCTCACCATGTATAAGCTAATATCAAACCCTTGCTCTGTCAGCTTTGCATGCAGTCGATCATAACCATAACGTTCTTTACTTTTCAATGTGAGCGGCTTTAACCAGTAGCTCGCAATGATTACGGTGTACCTGCTGCTCACTAATGTCACGATTTATCCAGTCATAATAGCTTGATGGCTTAACATTAAGCACGTGGCACATAGTGGTGATGCTAAAGAAGAGCTGGTTATCTTTGATAAAGGCGTACTTGATTAGCTGTGCTTTGCGAAGTACGCCGTCGCCTTTTTTAGGATCTCTCGTTCCTCTTCAGCCATCTTGAGCTGCCGTTTAAGACGCTTGTTTTCTTCGATCACCGATATGAGTTCAGGATCATATTGAGCTGTTCCTGCAAGTTTGCCTTGATTGGCTTTATTGTGCCAATTAGATAAGGTCTACATGGCGATACCAAGCTGCTTTGCGGTCGCTGAGATATTGCCATTATTGTCCGCTATCTTCTTGACGGCTTCTGCTTTGAATTCTGTGCTATGAGTTCTGATTTTCTTGTCATAGTAAACTCCTTGTCGAGTCGCTAGTTTACCAAGTTTATCTCTACGGTTTCTTCAGCATAGCTCATTAACTTAGGAGGTTATAATTTTAAAGAATTTTTAATTGCTGTTTATTTTTATTAAGGGATATTTTTGAAATTAATATCAATAGCGAAGAATAATTCAATGCTAGAGTAGACCCAATATTAATTTAGACTATAACTTATTAGGTGACACCCCCCCCTAATACTATGGTGTACAAAATATCAATAACATCTTCATATGCCATGGATTTATTTTACTCTGATGAGTCGAAAAACCCCTACATACTATTGTTTATAAAGCGTAGAAGGCTGAGTTATGAAATTCACTTTTCTCAGATGATGTTGTTAATATCGAGGTTTGATCTAGAACACTTTAATGACAAAATCACTCAAGCAGCTCTAAGTAAATGCGATGGCAATGTTCCTAAAGCTGCTCGACTGCTTAATATTAGTCGAGCCAAGCTCGACTATCGACTGAGTAAAGCCAGTCAAAGTAGTAAGTGACGGCAGTTTTTTAAGTGACGGTTTTTATCTTGGAGATATCAAGCCTAAACCTGGTGCAATATATCTCAGACTATTATCGGTAAATGATTTATATAAAGTACTCCAGCATTATTAATACAGTCATATAAATATTAAGTTTATAAATAAATTATCTAATAACTTAAGTCTCCGATAATCCCGAGGCGGTTCATTAGTTATAAGCTAGCTAATTGAGTGGAAATTCTAAGATCATAATCCCATAGCTCTGGATAAACATAACTATGATCACGCATAATTTCAATTGCTTGTAAATGAATTCTTTGAGCGATCTTATAGTATGAATAAGCTTGGTTGGAGTTAGTTCCATTTTTTTCTAATAAAAACCCAGCTTTAATTACGTCTGTTTCAAGAATTTCAGAAGCACTTCTAACAGGATCGATATTATTTAGTATTTTTATTTCTTCATAAACATTTTCGACTTTATCAAGTATTAAAAGCAATAGATCTAAATGACGACGGTTACTTTTAATTGCACAAATTACAAATGCATTGCCTAGTGAATGTAGCATATTAGAAACAAATGTATAATCGTTATTATTTCTTATTTCGACTAAAGTATTCTGAGAAAATTTGAACTTATTCTCTAAGACTTCATATAAAGTCGCATCATTTTCGTAGATAGGATATAGAAATAATTCTATAGGATTTTTAATATTACTCATTTCAATATTCTTAGAATCATAAAAACCAGTACCATCATCATTTACAAAAATCATTCCTTGTAAGAACCAGTCTATTTGATGTTCAATATAAATAATCTTACTAAAATATAACTGATAATGTAGCGAGGTCACACTTTCAAAATCCTGTTGAGCCAAATTCTTTTTTCGAACTTTATTGTGAAGCATGGCTCTACTAAAATAAACTCTTAATAAGAATTGATTTAAATCATTTGACTCACCATAGCCTCTTTTATCTACTCTATAGACTCTTAAATATTCAAGCTGTGCTATCGATTCTGAATAATCTACTAAACCTAATTCTAAATTAACTTTGTCTCCAAGAGACTCATAAGCAGTTGCTCTACAGAAAAAGAGGACAGCTATCCTAGATTTAATATTAATTAATATACAAGCATTCTTTCGATCCAGATAGTTACAGCATACATCAATGGCCTTACTATACTCTTCAATAGCTAATACAGTATCCGTATAAGATATTGTCTGGGCTCTATTAGTTAGGATATCTATATATTGACAATAGTCATAGTTATCTAGCTCTACGTAAGAAGCACTTTTAGTTGCTATATTAAACCACCAATTTGAACCGTCTAAATCACTAATATAAGCAAAGTAACTCTTAGTCAGATAGTCCTTTTGTTCTGCTAATTTTATATCGTTTCTAATTTTACTCTCGAACAAAACTCTTTCCCAGTACTGTAGGTGATATAGCCGGGGCATAATTCCTTTTGCTTCAGTTCTGAAGCTAACTACTCTATCCCTACTGTACCTACCTTCAATTAAATAATTAAGTTGAAATAACTTTATTTCTGTATAAGCTTTAGATGCTAATACAGGACTATTCAAACTTTCTTGTAATTCAATAGAAACGTTAAGAGCTTTGTCGATTTCTTTTAAATACCTTAAACCATATCTTTTATAAAAATCTGACTGAAACCTACCTAAGATTACTGGCGGATTTCTAAGAAAACCTTCATATATACAAATAAATTCATTGTAACTATTTAGCGCACTCTCTTTTTCTAAATTCTGTGTATATAAACCAGCCTTAACCAACAACATTTTTTGCTTTATTTCTAAAATAGAAATTCGACTAGCACTTACAGTTTTATTATTTTCATATCCTTCCAATAATAACTCAAATTCCTTTAATCTCTCTATAAAAAGAACTGAGTATTCAATTGCGGAATCTATATCGTGTATATCTTTATAGAAATATACAATACTCGTATAAACATAATAACAACTGCATAGAATACTAACTTTCTCAACAGCCTCAGGTTCTTTTTCAATTAAATAATTTATATTGCTTATTAGCACCTTTAAATCAGAAATACCTTCCAAGCTACCATATTCATCTTGCCTACAGTCAAACATATATCTAACATTCATACGTATATTTAAAACATTACTATGAAAATATCTGGAGAAATTCAATAAAGGTTTATCTTTCTTCAAAACATCTAATAAACCAATCTTATCATAGAGTATTGAGTTTAGAACATTCTGAACTTTAGACATATATGTAAAAATTACTCGATCTCCCTTATACTCTATATCAAGATCATCATCATAGTAATTTAATCCACTAATACACTGAGAATATGCATCACGCCACTTAAAAAATTCCTCGTCGGATTGATCATTAAAACCATCTAGCTTGAAAGCAACATATCTATTTCTCTCCTCCAAAATAAGTGGTTCATAAAAACAATCTACCAAACTAATAATAAATTCAGCTTTTTTATTTTTATCATCTCTTAAGTAAACTGATGCACATTCAATATAGAGTGATAATACTTTATTAATAAAATTGATATCTATATTTAAAAATTCATTTCCTCCCATACCCTCTTTATTTTCAATAAGTAATCTTTGTAATGAAAATAAATCTCTTTTAAATAAAATCTCTCTTTGAAATATCTCATTAATCGTATCTACTATATAACTAGCTTCTTTTACTTCCTCATCTAATATTCTTTTTGATGTAAGTATGCTTAGCTTTTCTCCTAAAAGATCTAGATAAGAACCGTACCACTTCATAAGTGAATATCTAGAGCTATCCCTATCATCATTTATATATTTTTCAATTAATCTCTCTTTCTCCATAAGCTTAATATTTATGAGACTACCTATGCTTTCAAGAGCTGGTTTTACATCAGTTTCATACGAATCATATTTAACACCATAATTCTGACTTACATAATTGGTAGTTGCAGATGTCACATCATGAATTGACCTTATATCTTCATAAGTTTTTAATAAACTATCTTCTAGTAGCTTTGGTACATATTCATTTTTTGATTCCAACTTATTCTTTATACTCTCTAAAATATCTTTTTGCTCTATAGTATCCTTAGTAATTTTAGAGTTGTCAGAATGGTCTAGGAAATAATGGCTTAATCTACTTCGCAAGGTTTGAGCTAAAGAATATTGATACTTTAGTGGTGAGGTATCTTTATAACTTCCTATAATCTCACGTAATATAACTACTGCACTATTCATATCATAAAAAGTCTTTTCTCCAATCCCGTTACAATCAGATAATTTTAAATACTGGTTTACTAGCTCATATTTTAAATTTTTATTATAAGTAATTGACTTTCTATACACCTCATAAACTGATTGAGTTTCACATAATTCACCTATGCTATCCCCTTGATATAAGCTGTAATATCTGTCACTTTCTGAAAGCTTAATTTCCTGGCTCAGTACTTTAGCTCCCATTAGCTCAATTTTCCATTGCAAACTATCATGTACCTGCATTAGATTTTTCGAGTTATAAGCTTCCGCGTGTAATTTCATAGAGTCTAGATACTCTAAACACTCTATTAGTAATAACTTTGCTTCTGTTAGCTCATCATTGTAGCTGCCATCAATTAAAGGACCATTCAATTTAGAAAATTTATTACTTCTTGATAGGCTTTCTAGTAAAAGTATTACTTTATTATCGTAACTACTGACTATATCCGCTCTACTTAATATTGCTGTCTGGTTATAATTAAGTTGCGCATAGTCTTCATGTTCCATGTAAGATAATAAGTCTCCACGGTTTAAATAATTAGTAGCTAACTTGGTCCAGACTTCATTGACTTGATATTTCAGATTATCTGATTGGTAGCATTTCAACTTATTCTTAACACTTTGTGTATTTTCCTGACAGAAAATCTCCATATTTAGCCAGGATAAAGCACGTCTAGCAAATAGATCTAATTCATTTATCAAGTAGTTATGATGGAAAAAACTACGTATTGAGTTACTCTCTATAATTTTATTATAGTAGTTAGTATCAAAAAATATACCTGCTTCACTAGCAATTTTTGCATGGCTCAAAGCATATCTATTTAGGTAATTAATGTCTGGAATAGAATTATCCTCAAGGTCAATAGCTATTCGATTACCATCATTTTTAACAATATATCCATTTAAATAATCATAGTCATACGCATCTATCCAAGGTTCATAAAAATGGATACTAAGACGCTTATGCCACTCCTTAACAGCACCTTTCCATCTTTTATTGATATAGGAGTTCAATTCTTTTAAGCCTATTTTATATTTGGCTTGTTCACTACTACGCTCGACTCTCATCAAGCTCTTTATAGTAAACAATGAAAAAATGAATTGACTAGAATATGCTCCATGTGCTTCGTTTAAAAGCCCTGCCAATGTACTCGCATCTATCCCCTGCCATGATGGCGAGTACCCCAAATCAATTGATTCTCCATCGATTTGCATTGCTTCTGTCTGTATACTAATATCAGTATAAAAAGCCTGCTCGCAAGCAGTTAGCAAGGTAATAATATCTTTAATAGCTAAAAACCCTTTGCTGTTTTCCCCTAAGACGTATTCTAGTTTATCTATAAAGTATCCATATAATTCTTTACCATAAGGCAATTTATCCAGATCTGCTAGTGAGAGTTGTTGAGAGCTTATCTGCTCAATTAACATACTAAAATATAGAAACAAGGCGTCTGATTTATCTAATAACATTTCAAATATATCATTATGATACTTTTTTGGAACATCCTTCAATAATTTCTTCAGGTTGCTATTGAAATGGTCTCTTAATACCGATAAATAACCTTTATCATCTTTATTAATAATAACTTGATAAGTATTATCTGATAATTTTTGCTTCAAATATCCTTGCATCCAGTAAGGGCAATCTTTGATTGGTCGAGAGGTTAAAACGATATATATATTATTGTTGAGTTTATTAGAATTCTTTGTAGGTAATAGATCTACAATACTCAGCTTTGTAAAATCATCTTCTTTGGGCCTACCTACTTCGTCAAGTCCATCAATTGCAATGATTAGCGTATGATTCTGTAGCTTCTGCGGTCTACAATCCCAAATCTCATTAACCCAATTAACTAGCATATTATCAGGTGTATTGCTAATATCTTGTAAATCAATTCTAGGTAGTGGCTTATTACCACTTCTTTTAGCTAGCTCTTTCTGTAACTCTATATATAAATGTTCAGTGAAATGATGAGCGAAATAACGGTATTCTCTACTTATATGAAAACGAAGTATTATAAATTTCCCACCTAAGCTTTTATCGTTCAATCCCTTAATGAATGTACTTTTACCCATATGTGCAGGTGCTTGCAACCAAAACAAGCCACTATCATATGCATCATCATTTAAATAATCACTAATTAAATTATTCAAGTAAATAGGTGGTGTGTAGTTAGCTTCTAATTCTAACGACTTCATTTCAAATACATTTAGTAAAGACTCACTTATTGAGTCTTGATCGACTGTTTGTTCTTCATTAGATTTGGCATCAAACTTCACGAAGTTGTTTCTACTAAGAATTCTTATCAGATTCTTATTTTTATCAGTAGCAAGCTTTAACCGATGCCCTGATAAATAATCAATACAAAAATAACGGTTTTTTGCGACACCATCAAAAATAAATACGTCTTTTAAATTACAGTATGTACAAACTTTCGCCTCTATAAATGGGGATAATTCAATGACTTGCTCTGGATTGTCTTTATTAACAAGTAATAATTTATTAGAATCAATTCGATGAAGACTTGCATTAAATGGGCTTAACGATTCATGTCTCTTCTTAATACTTTCCCATCCCGTCATCTGTAATCTATCAGCATTAGAAGAACCATTTACTAAGAACAACTGATACCTTCCCCAAGGGTTTTCTTTACCTAGTAAGGCATGCAGCTCGTTAATTAATTTTTCAAATTCTTTGAACTGCTCACTATAATCAATTCGTAAAGCACCATGCCCAATTTCTTTGTTACGCCACTCGACCATCCTATTTAGCCAGCTGGTTAATGAAGTTGGCTGAAATTTTTCTTTTCTGCCCTCTTGTTTTTCTTGATAAGAATATAACCAGCTAGCTACTCTAGATCCGACATCATAGTTACTGTTATCGTTATTAGATAATATTAGATAGGATACGTTCCTCAAAATGCTTAACCAAGTACCAAGAGACAAAGGTTTTGATAACAGCTCAGTGGAAACTATATTAAACTCTTCTGAGTCATTGATAAAATTTTGAGCAGATAACCATTGGTACATATTAATCGCAGAGAATTTAACTATAACTTCTACAACATCCTTTAATTGAAGCATTGCAGAAACAAACTGACCCTGTTTAAGCACCTTTTGCAATTGCTTATATTCGTGTGCTATTGGAGCAGGATATTCATTTAGTACAGTCCATTGCCAATCATCAGACTCACTAAGGGCTTTACAAAACAATTGCTCCGTTAACACCTTTACGTCTGACCACTGATTTACACATAAAGTACAGATAAAGACCTTAGGTTCAGCAAGCCAAAGTATCTTTTCAGATTGACATTTAGGACAGTTTTTATCATTCATTGTAGTTTAACCCTGAATTCTATGAGTATTTTAATAAAGAAATAGTTGCTTTAGATAGGTTTTAAAATGTGAATTAGTAATTCGTGCTAAGGCTCACACCTAGGCATAGGTAGGTTTGCATTTTAGATAGACTCATTTATATTTATAATTAAATTTTACTCAATAATACACGCTCTATTTTTTCTAAAAAATAGAGCGTCATTACAAGCTAAAATAAAGGGGCTGTAGTAGATAAGGACTAAATATCACACCATTTTCTCAGCGTTTTAAGCTGATGAGACGGTGATCCATAGTTGAATCTAAACTCGCACTCTTTTAAAAACAAATGGAAATGCTTCTTATCAATCCCATTATATTTTCTGAGTGTTCGTTTAGAATGATTCCAAAAGTTTTCAATAACATTGTCAAGCCAGAGGGTATTTTCAGACTTACATTTAGGGCAATTATTACTAATTATCATCACTCATTCCTTGATATAATTTATACTGTTGCGGATACTAGGGCGTGTCCTCATTTCAAAAATGATAATAAAAATGAGATAAATTGCAGTTAAACAAGGAAAATAGCGCAGATAATATCGGGATACTACCTAGCTATTTAACGATGTTTGGCAAAATTTAATCATTTTTAACTCATTTAGATATGATCGCTTGAATTGAGGACATGCCATAGACCTTTAACCATCTATATATTATTTGTTAATTATTGTCATTGCGTTTAAATTTGCATATAAGGTATATGCTTAGTTAATATTTATAATAGTGAACTAGATTCCACGAATCAATATAATTATAGAACTGATAGATTTAACAAATCCTCTAGCGGCAGCTCCTTACCAGCTCTTAAGCGTATACAATATAAAAATAAAATTTAGTTTTAAAAGGTATAACCTGAAAACAGTAAGATAAAAAATTAGGTAGTCTATAATTAGGCCGTGTTGAACATTGGCGATAAAGTGTTGGCAAAAAAGATAGCGAACGTCTAGTCTTTAAGTTCTCACACCAAAAGATCACGTTCGCTATGCCTCGTACCATGCTCAAAGATGAACACTGGACTAGACTAAGACCTATCTTACTAGAACTGAATATTTATGACAAAGGAAATCTAAGACAAACAGTTGAAGGTATACTTTATCGAATGCGCGTTGGTTGTCC
>NZ_NEXU01000049.1:0-60884 GCF_002224105.1 Psychrobacter sp. DAB_AL32B
TTATTGGCGGTTTTTTTATATTTAAAGCACTTAATTGAGCTTCATTAACAGCGCCAATAACAACTTAGTATCATTGTTCAGTATCGTTTTCTACGCAAAAAATGCCATTCATGCAATTTTTGGCACCTGTTTCCCATGGTGATTGAAGCGGTAACGCTTCTGCTTTTTGGTAACGAGCGATTACCCATTCGCTCATCTCATCACCATCTTCATCAATACTGGAGGTAGGGTATTTCTCCTGACGCTGACTATCGCTTAGCGCTATAAAGCCTAACAAAGCTTGAGCGTCTCTAGCCAAAACACTATTGGGACGTCTGGCTAATTTGAGTATTAACGGCCGATATTCGGGTGCGACAAATTCATGAATGCTGTCATCCGTCCATTGCGTATTTTCTGAACCAAATAATAGTAAATAACGATAGACCTCAAATAAATATTTGGCGTCTTGATGTGCGTAGCCTTTCGGATAGCGTGCTAGATAATCTTCCCAAAACTGTGCGCGTTCAATCAACTCTTGCAAAGAAAAGGCAATCGCCGCGTCAAACCAAAATATTTTCTGATTATCCATTGCCATGCGCTCAATAAACGCTTTTTGATCTTGGCGCAGATAAGGGGTAAATATATCTGCCATGGCTTGTAAGTCATGAGTGAATTCGTAATAGCCTTCGCCCAAATATATGACCCTTACGTCAGCGTCGTCCTCTACCAGTCTAATAAGATATTGCAATCTTGGGTTTAGCGTCTTCAGTAGGGGCTCGGGCACCTTTTTGCCTTCGTCTGCCATTTCCATAACGATATTGAAATTCTTATCCTCTATAGTCTCATTTGTGAGTAAAAAACGCTCATACATCGCTTGGTAGTCTTTTAGCAACCTCAATACTTCGGCATTACTAGCCGTTGGCAAACAGGATTTCAGCGATTTTTGGATGGCATAAATAGCTTCAATCTTGCTGGTGTCATCTATCTTTTCCATAGATTTACTCAACGCCAAGCAAATTTTTGCGTCTATCGCTGGCTCTGTGACCACAGCTGGTTTAGATTGTTCTATGCTTAGGGGTTGCTTGTTATTTTGCTCTACTTTTTGCCTGTCGTTTGATTCAGTAGGCATTTCTACCTTCGGTTGACAACCACTTAAGGCAACCAGCAAGCTCATTACTGTGGTAAGAGATAATAGAGTTTTTTGCATGCGAACCATCCTTTAAATAAAGGTTAAAAACAGTAGCGAATTATTTTTGCTGTATTTTTGAGTTTTAACCCGCCCAAGTGCCTTTCTATACCGCCATTCTCTACCGCCTTGTTAGTCGAGACGCTCATCTTGGCAAATCACCCCGTTTGAGCAATCTCTATTATCACCATCAGTATTCCAAAAGGATGGTATCTGCATCGCTTGATTTAATCGATAGTAGGTCATTGTCCTCTCATGCATCTCGTAACCATCTTCATCGGTACTAGGTGCTGGATAGTGCTCTTGACGTTCGTTATCGGATAATGCCATGAAATTAAGATAGTTTGTTGCATCTTTTGCCAAGACACTATCGGGACGTTTGCTGAGTGCAACCATCGTCTGCTTATACTCTGGTTCCAGAAACTCACGGATATCATCATCCGTCCATTGGGTATTGTCTGAACCAAAAAATAAGTAATAGCGATACGAGTCTAGTATGGTTTTGGCATCTTTTACCGCGTAGCCATTTGGATAGCGCGTTATATAACCCTCCCAAAACACGGCACGCTCAACCAACTCTGCAAAAGAGGTAGTAATGGCGGCATCACTCAAAAAGATATCTTGATTCTCTATTGCCATTTGCTGGATAAATGCTTTTTGGTCTTGGCGTAAATAAGGGGTAAATATATCTGCCATGGCTTTCAAATCATGACTAAAGGAATAGTAACCTTCGCCTAAATTGTAAACTCTAACATCGGCACCATTTTGGATGAGACCAATCAAGTAGCGTACGCGTGGGCTCAGATTTTTTAGTTTTTCTTCCGCTACTTTTTCGCCTTGCTCTAAGGCATTCATTACTTCAAAAAAATCGTTATTGAATTCTTCGTCATTAATATCACTATCATCCCATAAAAAGCGCTCATACATCGCTTGATAGTCTTTTAGCACATTCAATACTTCGGCATTACTAGCCGTTGGCAAACAGGATTTAAGCAGTTTTTGAATGGCATAAATAGCTTCAATTTTGCTGGTGTTATCCACTTTTTGCATGGCGTCACTGAGGGCTAAACAGGTCTTGGCGTCTATCGCTGAATTATCAGCAATCGTAGGCTTAGGCGATTTGTTTACTGATGGTTGGCGAATTTGGTCGGTGCTGTCTTTGACCTCTACTTCAGGCGCTTCTGATTTAGGCTGACAAGCATTTAAAGTAAACAGCAAGCTCATCCCTATAGTGAATGATAAAATAGTTTTTTGCATGCATTACGTCCTGTAAATAAAGGATAAAAAGAGCAGGGGCTATCTTGGAAAACTACGTTGATATGACGGTATTTTTTGAAGGCATTTTTTGAAAACACATTTTTTATATCAAACTAAGAATATCCGCTTAATAAGCTTATAAGACCGCATAAATAATAACGTTTAATAATCCAAAAATATACGTATGTCGGTGTTTTTGTTTGTAAATTTCACTTGGAATGCTGGCTTTTACCCCTATAAAGAACACGGCTTATACATAGCATGCTTAGTCAGTTCAAGAAGCAAAAGTACGTGCTATTGACCAATTATCGATAAACTTTATAACTGTCGTTTTATAACAACAAACAAGGCTTTTTATGGCACACGATAACTTATTTGAACCCATCACAATGGGCACCCAAACCCTAAAAAACCGCATTATTATGGCACCATTAACACGCTTGCGCTCTGTCGAGCCAGGTGACGTACCGACAGCACTGGCAAGTGAGTACTATTCACAGCGTGCAAGTGCTGGCTTAATTATTGCTGAAGCCACGCAGGTGTCTTTTCAGGCAAAAGGTTATGCGGGCGCACCCGGTATCCATACCCAAGATCAGACGACGGCATGGAAAACTATCGTCGATAATGTCCATGCAAAAGGCGGCAAGATTGTTGTACAGCTGTGGCATACGGGTTTAGTCGCGCACGAAAGCGTGCAGCCTGATGGCAAAGCGCCAATCTCTGCCTCTGATGTCCATGTTGGTGTGCGCACCTCACTTCGCGATAGCAATAATCAAGCCATTCGTGTTGAGGCGACTACCCCGCGCCCAGCGACGATTGATGAGATCAAGCAAGTTGCCACTGACTTTGGTCTTGCGACCAAAAACGCCAAAGAAGCGGGCTTTGATGGTGTAGAGATTCATGGTGCTCATGGCTACCTTTTGCATCAGTTTTGGGCTCAGCATACTAACCAACGTGATGATGAATATGGCGGCAGTCGTGACAACCGTGCCCGCTTGATGTTAGAAGTGATTGATGCTTGCGTTGGCGCATGGGATGCTGATCATGTTGGTATTCGTATCTCACCGCTTGGGACGTTTAATAATGTCGAAGCGGGCTATCATGAAGACGAAAATATCTGGCTGGTTGAGCAAATTAATAAGCGCGGTATCATGTATCTACATCTGTCTGAGCCTGATTGGGCAGGTGGCACGCCGTATAGCAATGAGTTCCGTCAGCGTGTCCGTAATGCCTTTGGTCAGATGGTTATCGCCGCTGGTGGCTACACCGCTGAAAAAGCTGAGAAAAATATTAAAGATGGTTATATTGATGCGGTTGCTTTTGGTCGTGACTATATTGCCAACCCCGATTTGGCTGAGCGTATCCGTGAAGAGGCGCCACTGAATGAGCAGCATCCAGAGAGCTTTTATGGTGGCACTACTGAAGGCTATACCGATTATCCATTTTTAAACCAAGCATAATCGTTTATTAGTCAATGCTCTTGATGAAAATAGAGTGATAGCCCAACAAAAAAGCCACTTTGCTATGATTAGCAAAGTGGCTTTTTTAATGGTTCAATTTAACTATTCGTACTAACGGTTTAGCTTTAGCTATTTACCAAATTGACCCGTTTGATAATCACGAAACGTTTGTTTTAGCTCAGCTTGTGTATTCATCACAAACGGTCCGTAGCCTGCAATCGGTTCACCGATAGGCTCACCGCTTAATAATAACAATTTGACGGGCGTTAAAGGCTCATCATCATTCGTAGCGTAAGAGTAATCAATCTCAATGCTATCATTGTCAGCAACCGTATGATTGACATCAGGCGCTGCAAACTGAATCAGGCTACCAGCTGCCACAGGTGTATTGTTAATAAGTAGCTCGCCTTCTTGCACCAATAACATGACACTGTGTGTGCTCGGTACTTGCAACGTCGTTGACCCTGCGCTATGCAAGGCAATATCCCACATATTAATAGCGGTAAAAGTACTTGCCGCGCCGGATGTGTTTTGCGATTGACTAGCACTTTGCCATTGACCTGCGATTATGGCAGCTGTACCAACGATATTGCCATTTTTATTATCTTTAAGCTCAACCACAGGCAAGTCGGCACGCTTAAGAGATTGATATTTAGGGTCAGTGAGCTTGTGGGCGCTTGGCAGATTGACCCACAATTGCACCATACTAAAAAGCCCGCCGCGTTGACTAAATGCTGGTGAGTGGAATTCTTCGTGCATAATGCCGCGCCCAGCAGTCATCCACTGCACATCACCTTCTTGAATCACACCATGGCCACCGGTTGAATCGCCATGACTGATTTCCCCTGCATAGGCGATAGTGACCGTCTCAAAGCCCTTGTGCGGATGCTGTCCGACACCGTGAGGACGCGATTCATAGTTGGAATTGGGCTCAAAGCTGGTAGGTTTACCGTAATCTAATAATAAAAACGGATCGGTATGCTGGTAATTAAAGTCGGGATTATCCTCAAGGTGATTGACCAAGGTTTTTACATAAAAACCGTCACCAACCCAATGTGATTCTTTATCACTATGAATGTTTTTGATTGAACGCATGTCGCACCTCGCAAGCCTAAGCCTGTTATGTAATATCAATAATTTTTTTGATACCCATAAAATAGCTATTATTAAATAATTCTAAATTTATTTAGGTATATGTTAAGTGTATATTGTATTTATATTCACAATTATCAAGTGTTGAATCAGTAATATATTCGGTACAAAATAGAAGCTGGTTTGATAAAACTGAGTCAACAAAGTCAGTTCAAACTTTATAAATATAATTTAATACTAAATAATCTCACCGCAGACAAAGCCACTGGCCCACGCCCATTGAAAGTTATAGCCGCCAAGCCAACCTGTAACATCCAGCACTTCACCGATAAAATATAAGCCATCTTGATAATTACTCTGCATGGTTTTTGACGATACTTCATCGGTTTTTATCCCGCCACGCGTGACTTCAGCAGTACGATAACCTTCGGTGCCAGAAGGCTTAAGCAGCCAGCCGTTGAGCGTTGCGCCAAGTTCTATCAAGCGCTCATCTTTAATGTTAGCAAGCTCAGTATTTTTGATATCTTCCCATAGATGCGTTTGTAGCGCTGCCAGTAGCTTTTTAGGCAATGCGCTATCCGTATAATCCGCCAAAACCGTACGGATAAGTTGTCTAGGATGTGATTTTTTATGAGCAAGAAAAAGCGCGGTCATATCCGTGTCTGGTAGTAGATTAATACTGATGGTTTCACCAGTATGCCAATAGTTTGATAGCTGTAGCATGGCAGGACCTGAGAGTCCGCGATGGGTAAATAACAGCGGCAATTTAAATGAGATACGCTCATTACTAGCAATCACCGGCAGGCTAATACCAGCAAGCGTGCGAATCAGCTCACCTGTTTTATCGGTAAAGGTAAAAGGTACTAGGCTGGCGTCAGTCACTATGAGGGTATGATCAAATTGCTGCGCCAATTCATAACCCAAACCACTAGCGCCCATCGTCGGAATGGACAAACCGCCTGTTGCCACCACCAATGATTCACAGCGATAGCCTGTTTGCGGAAGTTTGGTTTGATTTGCTGTGTCTTTTCTTTCTTGCTTTTCTTTTTTACTGAGTACCTTAGTTGTCAATAACTCAAAGCGGGTATTTTTATCTGCTTCGAGTGCTTGTACACTTTCAATCTGAGTATTAAGCCTTACTTGTACGCCCACAGCAGCACACTCATCAAGTAGCATGGTCAAGATATCTTGCGCCGAATCGTCACAAAATAGCTGACCGTGTTCGCGCTCATGGTAGGGGATTTTATGCTGCTCAACCATGCCGATAAACTCCCAACTGGGATAACGGCTGAGCGCTGATTTACAAAAATGTGGGTTGCTACCGATAAAATGCTCAGGCTCAACGAAATAATTGGTAAAGTTGCAACGTCCACCGCCTGACATAAGGATTTTTTTGCCTGCTTTATTGGCATGATCAAGTACCAATACGCGGCGACCACGGCGACCCGCTGTTAGCGCACAGTATAGCCCTGACGCACCAGCACCGATGATGATGACATCATAATGGGCGTGTTGTGGTGCATTGCGGTGATTGTCCATGATGGTTTGTTCCTGATTTAAAAAGTAAAAATGGGACTGATAGCGCATTTCTTATTTAAAAAGATATGTTCTTATGGATGTGGCTTGCAGCGATTTCTTTAGGGTAGCTATTGTCCATGTTTTATATCAGGTTACAAGGATTAATTAGCACGGTAATAAATTATAAAAGAGTTTAAAAATGGGTGGTGTATCAAAAAGTATGCTGATTAAAATTTGAACAATTCTTGAAGCCTTGAAAGGCCTGTAGAATAAGAAAACTTAGCATAGGTTTCTTATTGACTTTTATCGCTAGCATACTTCTTAGAACACCACCAATATTTCTTTGGCTGGAGGATCTACTCTAACAATAATAGATTGTTCATACTCTAAAGCTTCTGCTACTGGAAAAGGCAAATCTATCTTTTTATTATTTATATAAATGACCCCATCATTAATATCAAAATTTGAAAAAATCATTTCTATAACCTCTTTGTATTTCTAAATGAAGATTCAGGTAAACGCTCTAAAAGTTCGTACTGTATTGAGTTTCCTACGCCAGAAAACTCTGGCAAAGGATTCACTGTTCCTGTCCGAATCTTCGTACTACAACCAGGAAGTTTTGATACAGTATTAATCAGTTCCCCTTTTTATCATGAACGCCAAGCGATTAGTCTATCAATAATTTTAATACATTCCTCTTGAGGTAATATGAATTCATCCATATCCATTGCTATTAAGCTGTGCAGATCACTCTGAAGTTCATAAGGTATCTCGTTAGAATAATCAAGCAAAAATTTCATAGCTTGTATTGATACCTTAGTAGGTTGGTAGTCGGCCAATATATGTCTTCTCAATTCCAACAACTCAGCTTTTATAAGTTCATTCATATTCTCACCTTAAAATTGCCCATCGTAAATATATTTGGTGGTGTATCAAAAAGTATGCTGATTAAAATTTTAACAATTTCTGAAGCTTTGAAAACCCTATAGAACCAGAGAACTTAGTATAGATTTCTTATTGACTTTTATCTCCAGCATACTTTTTAGAACACCACCTAAAAATGCTCTACATAGCAAATATTACACACTTATTAAGTAATTAATAAAATCAGATATGAATCATTAAGTCTACAGGCGTACAGTGAAATTGTTGTGATTGGTGGTTGATGTCTTGCAACCATTCTGCTTATTTGTCACACTATCCTTAAGTGTCAAAATTATGGAAGATGACCCTTATCACCTGTGTAAGTCTTCGCTATCTGCGATGGTTGCTACAGGTCATAATAATTAAAAAAGGATGACCCTATGACCCAAAAATCATTTCCGATTGCGGCTGAGTTTGTCGCCGCTGCCAATATCACCGCCGAGCAGTATGCTGAAGAGTACAAGCAATCCATTGCATCACCTGAGGCGACCGATGCCTTTTGGGCAAAGCGTGCCGAGCTGATTGATTGGATAAAAAAACCCACCAAAATTAGCGACGTCAGTTATGATCTGGAAGATTTTCGCATCAAATGGTATGAAGATGGTGAGCTGAATATTTCAGTCAATTGTCTTGATCGTCACGTCAAAAATAATCCTTATAAGCCTGCCATTATTTGGGAAGGCGACCACCCTTCACTACATAAAATCATCTCATTTAAAGAGCTGCATTCAGCGGTCTGTCGCTTAGGTAATGCGATGCGCAAGCTTGGGGTTAAAAAGGGTGACCGCGTCACCTTGTATATGCCAATGGTACCAGAAGCGGTGGTAGCGATGCTGGCATGCACACGCATCGGGGCGGTGCATTCGGTGGTATTTGGCGGCTTCTCTGCTGAGAGCTTGGGCAACCGTATTATTGATAGCCAGTCCAAACTGGTCATTACCGCTGATGAAGGTATTCGCGGTAATAAGCGTACGCCACTCAAAGCCAATGTCGATCGTGCTTTAGACATGGATGGCACGGATAGTGTTACCAATGTCATTGTCGTCCATCGTACAGGCAACTCAGTACCGATGAGTGGTCGCCGTGATGTTTGGTACCATAGTTTGGTGGACGGTGAGTCGCAGCATTGCGAACCTGAGGTCATGAATGCCGAAGACCCGCTATTTTTATTATATACCTCCGGTTCTACTGGTAAGCCTAAAGGCGTCTTGCATACCACCGGCGGTTATATCACTTATGCACTGTCTACTTTTCGGGATGTCTTTGATATCAAAGACGATGATGTTTATTGGTGTACGGCGGATGTCGGTTGGGTGACGGGTCATACCTATGCCACTTACGCACCGCTTGCCAATGGTACCACGACGGTTATGTTTGAAGGGGTGCCAGAATATCCGACTTGGGCACGCATTGGGCATATCATTGATAAACATCAAATCACGATTTTATATACCGCACCGACTGCTATCAGAGCCATGATGAAAGAGGGTGATACCTTTGTTCGTGAGTCGGATCGCTCAAGTCTACGCTTGCTTGGTACGGTTGGAGAGCCAATCAATCCTGAAGCATGGGATTGGTATTATCATCTCGTCGGTGGTGGCAAGTGTCCAATTGTTGATACTTGGTGGCAAACTGAAACTGGCGGTATTATGCTTTCACCGATACCGGGAACGGTAGCACTTAAACCGGGCGCGGCGATGAATCCACTCTATGGCATCATACCTGAAGTCATTGATACTGACGGTACAGCACTTGAGGGTTCTGCTGAGGGTAATTTGGTTATTAATAGTAGCTGGCCCGGTCAGATGCGCACCATTTATAATGACCATAAGCGCTTCTTAAAAACCTACTTTACTGAATATCCTGGCTATTACTTTACCGGCGATGGGGTACAACGGGATGAAGATGGGCATTATTGGATCACCGGTCGTGTCGACGATGTGCTAAATGTCTCGGGGCATAGATTAGGTACGGCAGAGATTGAGAGTGCAGTGGTCGCGCATCCGGCGACTGCTGAAGCGGCGGTTGTTGGTATGCCGCATGATATTCGCGGCACCGGTCTTTGCGCCTTTATCATCCTCAAGTCTAGTGAAACAGCAACGGATTCACTCAAGGCAGAATTGAACCGCCATGTACGTTCCGAGATTGGTCCGATTGCCAATCTAGATGCCATTTATATGGTCAATGTACTACCAAAAACTCGCTCTGGTAAGATCATGCGCCGCATATTGCGTAGCCTAGCGGCAGGGCAATATGTTGGGCTTGGTGATTTATCTACCCTAGCTGATAGCTCAGTGATTAATGAGCTGGTCGAAGTGGTCAAAACCGAACGAGCAAAATAGCCTTGATTATTCAATATTAATGCGCTTTAAATATGATCAGCGTTTGAAAATGATTGTACGCTAAGGTATAAAATGATTGTACGCTAAGGTATAAAAAGCCATGCTATTTTTATAGCATGGCTTTTTACCGATATATTACAGTCCGTCCTAAATAAAAGAAATACAAAGGTTATCAAGCACTACTGGGATTAATTTTTCTTGCTTGCTGTGCCCACGCAGACAGAGGCTGCGAATAATTAATCTCAGTAGCGCTATACTCTTTTAAAAGTGGATGAACTATATTGCTAGGCTTTAAAGGTTCAATGTTTTTTAGAATAACCACGTTATTTTTATCTCACTACTTATTATTTTGCCCCATAATTTATAAGGTTCACTGTCATCATGACTGATTATGCTGCGCATGCTACCGATAAGATACCAACGCCTACCATCGCCATTATCGGTGGTGGTTTGACCGGTTTATTTACTGCCACTTTATTGGAGCGCGCGTTTACTCATGACAATCGCAAGTCGGTCGTACCAAACATTGTTATTTTTGAGAAATCGCGCAGCGTCGGTCGTTTAGCAACGCGTTACCGCACGGACAGCGCTACTACTAAAAACTGGCAATGGGCATTTGGTGCGCAATTTTTTACTGCTAAAAGTGCCGATTTTCAGCAGTTTATCAAGCCTTGGTTGGCGACCAATTTACTACAACCTTGGTGTGCCAATGTAGTAAATTTAACACCTTTCCATGATGCCGCACCGATTGCTGATATCCAAAAAAAAGAACAATGGAATAGCACACAAGCGCGTTATATCAGTACACCAAAGATGACCAGTTGGGGTCGCGCCTTGGCTGATGAATTACAGCATACAAGCATAAACTTTAAAACCCGTGTGGCACCATTAAGTAAAGAGCATTTTGTAGAAAGAAATGATACTAATAGCAAAACAGAGTTGTTCGATGAAGATGGTAACAGTCTTGGTCACTTTGATTGGGTGGTTTGTACGACCCCAAACGGACAGGCGGTGGAATTAATGGCAAATAGTGGCTTTAGTGAGCAAGCGAAAATTAGTAAATCACAGATGCAAGCCTGCTATACCTTGATGCTAGGTTGGGAAGATGGGCAGCCATTACCTGATACCTTAAGTAGCCAAACACATTTATGGGACGTCGCTTATGTCCATGATTCGCCATTGGATCGAATATTTATCGAGCATCAGAAGCCTGCTCATGACCAGCTGCTGCCCAGTGTCACTATCCATGCGCGCAATGATTGGTCGCAGACGCACGTCGATGACGATATTAAGGTAGTAAAAGCGCAGTTACTACAGGCCACGAAGCAAGCTTTGAGCTGGAATGATGAAAGTACGCCTAGCCAAGTTGACTGTCATCGCTGGCGTTATGCGGCAACAATTAGTAATCCAGATAACATAGCGAATAAAGCGCTGCACATCTTAGTAGATGACAAGCACCAATGGATTGTCAGTGGTGATTGGTGTGGGCAAGGTAACATTGAAAGCTGTTATCAAATGGCGGCGGAGACGGTAGCGGTAATTTGCTCTCAAACGACAGGCAAAAAAAGAGCCCACGGAGGGGGTTATTACGGTGTTATCTAACGTTATCTAATGTTAGCTACAAGCTATGTATTGTCTGGTTTACGTGCTAATATCTATTATCTAGCGTTATCACAACTGACCACCAATTAGTTACATTACTGGTGGTCAAAGTGGTGGTCAAGCTCCCATCTGCGTAGATAGATAATAAAGGTGTGTAATCATGGCGGCGTTAACAACTGATACTCAGATTAAAAAAGCCATTAAAGAGGCGCAAGGGCAAAACCGTGTCTATCACACCATTGGTGGGTATCAAGGTTTAAGACTGCGCATGAGGGGTGGTTGCATTGAGTTTCAGCACCGTTACACGCACCCAATGACAGGTAAGCGTAAAGAAATGACGCTAGGACAATACCCAGCATTAACACTTGAGCAGGCAAGACGAGTGCACAACGATAATATGAGCATGCTTGCTAATATGTTGGACCCAATCACCCAGCGTGATAATGAACGAACCAAACAAGCCGCTGCTATCAATAATACATTCCAAGCGGTCGCTGATGATTGGCTAAGCGAGTTGACTAATAACCCCGACCACCAGCCAGCGACAAGCACACTAAGAAATGTACATAACTATCTTAGACCGCTGACGACTGCTTTTGGCAAGTTCCCCGTTAGTGAAATTACTACTCAGCAAGTCCTAGCTTTATGCCGTGACATACAGGGAGTCTATGTGCACAAAGGTAATCGCGTTAAGCACATGGCGCAGCGCATCTTTGCCCATGCTGTACTAAAGGGGTTTATTGAATATAACCCAGTAATGCAGCTATCAGGTGCTAAAGCATTAAAGCCTACTAGAACCAAGCATCATGCTTCACTGACAGATCCTAAGGACTTTGCTGTGCTATTAAAAGACATTGACGAGCTCAGCGATAAGCAGGTGTACAACAAGCCAATATTAAAGCTATTAACCCTAACCTTTGCACGTATAGGTGATATATGTGCAATGAGGTGGTCAGACATTGACCTTAATGCTAAGCAGTGGGCATTTAAGCCACAGAAAGGGCAGCGTCGTGAGGACATGGTAGAGAGTTTGGTGGTACCACTGGCATCGCAAGCAATAGCCGTTATAGAGCAGATGCAGTCATTAACAGGTGGACATGAATATGTGTTTTATAACCCTAGACGTAAGAAAGGTTTTTATCATGATCCGCAGTTAGTGAACAAAGTGTTAAATGACCCATCTATGAACAGCGGCGGCATTGGTGCCAATTATGAGGACAGAGGTTATAAAGAGGTGCATACGCCACATGGGTTCCGTGCCAGCGCAAAAACTATGCTGATGGAGCGATTAGGCTATGACGAGCTACTAACAGAGATACAGCTAGGGCACCAAATGCTTAACAAGTACGGCACTGCTTACAACCGTATGCAAGCCGTAGATGAACGAAAGCGCATGATGACGGACTGGGCAAACTATTTAGATGATATCAAAGACGGTAAGTTTGATAACGTCATTCATGCCAACTTCAAACAACAATCACAAAAGCTGGGTTAATGCTCAGCTAACCACTTTGCAAGGCTAGGGGTTGCTCCCGAACGACAGATATTCACACCCTTAAACTGTCACCGCCTTGCTCCTATTTCAGTCTAAGGGTGTAGGGGTGTGATATGAGTATTCTAGCTAATAAGATTGAAGATAAAGGAAGAGGATTTATCTTAGTTTCGGAGGTATTAGAACTAATATCAAAGGTGACCAATAACGATCTAAATATTGTTAAGGATTCTCTATTATCTGATGATATTCAAGTAAGCATACCGGTGTACCATAAAACTAATATACACGAGTTTGATGTTCCAGACGCTAATAGGCCAGAAGGTTATTTTAATAGTACCTATAAAGCATTAACGGAGACGCTTACAGGCAATGAATATTTCTATATTGATGACTTAGAGGATTTCAAGCCTTTAAGGAGATTAGATATTTTCGCTTATCAGCGTGGCTATCACTACATTGCTAAACAGACAGTGGGGAAATTTAAGTCAGGTAAGTCATTAGGGAAATTCAAGTCAAGTAAATCATTAGGGAAATTCAGGTCAGGCGAATATGTCACTGGCTTAAGTCTTACTCGTGCCATTTTTCTGCTTAAAGAAGGTGCTATTGAAAAGCGTACTATTGAGCAGCACAAGCAAGATATGTCTCTACAAGGTGACTCTATTTTGCCTAGTCTTATCGTTGATGAGTACGATACAAATGATGATATTGATCAGCAAAATAAGAACTGCGAAGACGAGTATTTGACAGTGTATAGGACAATAGAGCTTATTAAAGAAAGAACGGGCCTTTATTATGACCTTACTAAACTAAGAGACGTGGCGAGAAAGAAAGAGGTTATACCGTGCTTTTATTTTAGCGGCTATGTTGGCAGTTCAGTAGGTAAGAGAACTGGTCGTTTATACACAGAGTTTGTCACTGGCTATTTTACATATGGTGGCTTGAAGGATGAAATAGATAAACCTGGAAGGTACATAGAACTTCCATCTTCAAAAGTAAAAAATGACCTAATGATTTATCGTGTCCTTGAGAAACAAACCGCAGAATATACGGATTACGATGAAGAAATATGCCTTTTTACAAGCAAGCCGAGAGGGTCCTATGATGCAGACAAATTGGAGTTAACGTATATTGATAATGGCGAAATCAGGTTTTCTAAATCAGCAATAGACCGTTACTTAGATTCAACTACTAAGGTCAGTTCTGTTTCATTAGAAGATCAAAAAGCAGCGGATTCCCAAGCTACTATCGATAAAATCACCATCGAAAAAGCCGAGATGCAATCTGAGTTGATAAAAGTTAGGGCTCAGTTAGAAGAAGCCGTACAGTCACAAGCGAGCATGCCAGTCCATCCCGATTCAATAAAAATACCACACCAAGCATTCCCGACAATAGACAAGGTGATGTATGCAATGGCTAAGCTTACTAAACTAGATAACTCAAACCCATATGGTCAGAATAGGTCATCTTTAAATGAAGCAATTCTTAGAACTTTATCCGAAAATGGTTTTAAACTTGAGTATGAGGCTGTAGGTAAATGGCTGACAAGAATCAATGATGTAAAAAGCCTTACAAGTGAGCCTGTAACTACTCCTGAGAAACTAAAAGCTGCGGCCGAGTTAAAGTCTAATGTTTAGTGATTTCTATTAGTGGTGATAGTTGTATAAAACTTAGAGTAAACTCTTCATTCTTACCCGCCATTGTGCGGGTTTTTCATTGTCTAAAAACCTGCTATTGCATAAGAAAATAAAGGTTATCTACAGTAGATAGGTTGCTGTCTACTGTAGAACCTTATGAAGCCCCCATCCTTTAATCTATAAGCTAGAGTTAAAGCGGCTAAGTCGCTTGCTTAAATGCCAAGTACCTAAGCAATGGTTTAGGACTTAGCAATACACAAAGAGGTAGATTCTAATGCAACTAGCACAAAGTTACCTACAAGGTCAGGCAAGTCCGTTTGATGGCGTACTCGAAGCCTATGGTCAAGGTCAGATATTCCGTCAGAACAAAGACTTACTGCAAACACAACAAGCAGAACAAGCGCGTAAAATACAAGCTCAACAACAGCTTGAACAGCTTGATTGGGATGACATGGGCGCAGTCAGTCGTGTTGTCGCTCAGTTCCCCGAATACACCAAAGGCGCTCAGGATTATTATAAGAACATGGAAGCTAAAGAGCAGCAAGCTATGCTTTTTGATATGAGCGCATCCATATCAGCACTAGGAAGCAACAGACCTGATGTAGCTGTGCAAAAAATTCGCGATAAGGCTAACGCTTATCGTGATGCGGGAAACGAAGAAAAAGCCGAAGAATACTCACAATTAGCTGAATGGATGGCAACCGATCCGCAGACGGCTCGTAAGTCTCTATTAATGAACTACTCAGCCCTTGCAGGCAAAGACGCAGGCGCAGCGTTCAAGTCATACACTGACGCGAATATTACTGAGAACGAATCGCCTTATGTTATTGATGGAAAAGTCGCAGATACAAACAAAACCAATGTAGAGGCTAATGAGATTGAGGTTTTACTACCAGGCAATAAAGCCAAGCTAGAAGCCGAAGAAGTCGATACATTAGCAAGTGCTAAGCAGAAAATCGCAAACGCTGGTGAGTCTGATGCTCGTACCAATCGCATAGGTCAGCTACTACCGTCAGAAATAGCGTCGATGGACGCTGGCACAAGCCTAAAGACAGCGCAAGCAGGTTTGGCGGCAACGCAAGCGACCGACATACCGATTGCACGTGCAGATGCACAGGCGCAACAGGCTGTCGCTAATGATATCGCGCAATTAAAACTACAGTTAGCCAGTGAAGGCAATCAAGTAGCCCGAGAACGCCTACAAGTGCAGATTGATAAGCTTGAGCACACCAAGGCAGCTTATGCGGCAGGTTTAACAACTAAACAGATTGAAACTAATCAAAAGAACCAAGAACGTTTGGCTCAGTATGAAAGTCAAAAAGAAGGGTTGGCACAATCACGCTCAACTATCACTCGCTTGCTAAATAATAAGGGCGCTATGTACGGCTTATTTGGCGGCGGCGCAGTTGGCCCTATAGCTGGTAAAATGCCATCAATCAGAGCTGCTACAAAAGCGTTTGAAAAAGATATCGAAACCCTAAAGAGCCAAGTGTTTTTGACTCAGGTGGAGAAGATGCGAGGCTTGGGTGCGCTGACCGACTTTGAGGGTAAGAAATTAGAGTCAGCTATTGCTAGCCTTGATCTTGATATGGGCGAAAAGGAAATGATAAGAAATCTAACTATCATCCATGACAGTACGAAGCTCGCAGATGAGCGCCTAAATAGTAAGTATAAAGACTTGCTAGGTGAAGTCAGTAAGAACGCAACAGGCTCAACGGCTGGGCGTTCCTATATGAAGTATGCTAATTAATTACTTTAAGCCTACTCAGCCTCTACTCGAGGCTGGCAAGCAAACTAAATTGCTGAACCTTACTATTTTGGTTATAGTGCTTAGACATACATTATAGTAATACTTCTGTAATGAAATAATATTGATGGTACTGGTAGTGCTGAGTTTAATACCTCGCACTACTAATTCTTAAAGGCCCACACATGGAATATCTACTACTAGGTATCGGAATTCTTGCTGGTATTCTTGCTTTAGCATTGTTGGGTTATTTGGCAAGAATGCTTTGGCGATTTGGTAAACACCTGAAAGTTAAAGTGCCTGCACTTTGGTACATTTATAGTGGTTTTTGGATTTTATTACTATTAATTGTTCTAGTGGCAGTTTTTGGAAGTGCTATTACCTATTACAGTCAGGAAAAAGAGAAGAAAGCTAAGCATGCTTTTTTAGACACTAATTCAAAGCTCATAGATAGTGCCGTAAATGATTTGGTTGAGCTAAAATACTTATCAGATAGAACGTTTTATATTGGTTCCGATGTTGATGAATTAGCATCGTGCATACCAAGTCTCATTGAGTTGGAAAAAAACTATGATAATAGCAATAGTGGGTATTTCGATCTAAGCTACGCAATTGGAGATCGAGCTGAAGAGCTGGGTGACAAGTCAACACCTTGGAATAACCTAACTCAGAAAGAAAGAGACAGGATATCTTTAAAAATTATTGATTGCGATAAAGTATTAGGGTTACTGACAGATGATGAATATGAAAGACAGAAAAGACTTGTGTTAGTAAAAATACAGCCAATACCTAAGAATGAAATAAAGAAAGAAATCGAGAGCCTGCGAGAAATGGGCATGAATGATGCGGAAATTATGGACGCACTGCTTATTCATAAGGATTTTGGAGCTAACTTACAACTTCTTGCTGAACGATTTGAAGATACGGGCTCAATAGACCCCTTATATGGTGTTGGTAATCGCATAGGTTTAAACACGCATGATACAGGGCCATCAGCTGACATGGCCAAACTGCAATCAAGGCTTGATGAATATGATGCACGTTCAGAAGCTACCAGAGAAGCGATAGCCAACCTAAATACTAGTCCAGCAATTAATTATAGCCAACGCAAGAGCACTCCTCCTGTAGTGAAAATTGAAAAGCCGGAAAAAATCAGGATTGAGCAGAATAAAGAAGGTTATGAGTTGGTGCCTGAGAAGGAAGATGTAATAGTGGTCGACTGAGAGAATACGCAACAGTCTTGCCAGCGTTCTAACAACAGCCTTACTTCAATTAGTAGGGCTTTTTTAATGCCTACAACAAACAAACTAAATGCATAGAGCTGCCTACTATCGATAAAAAGGTTATCTACAGTAGACAACCTGCTATCTACAGTAGAACCTTTCACGGCTTACAACTTCTAAGATTGCTAATGCTGATAACGGCAATTAACGGCATTACACAGGAGTTAGCAATATGCTACATATATCAGATAATCCCCAAACCACTGCAGAGTTACACCCAAACGGTCAAACAAGAATCAAGGCTGCTGCAGCAATCATAGGCGTTCATCATCAAACGTTACGCAGATGGTGGAAAGATGACAAGTTTCCAAAACCCACGGACATTCACGGCATCCTGCTATTTAAGAACGCTGACTTATTATCATGGCTAGCAAGTCACAGTACAGATGTGGATAGTGACCAAGATAACCACTTGCCAGCGCAGGAGGCTTGATTATGCTGACTATCTCAAACAACAAAGTAGGTATAACAGAAGATGGGCTTTATTGTCTAAATGACTTGCATAAGGCAAGTGGTGGTGAGAAAAAGCATGCACCATACCGCTTTATGAGGAATGCTGAAACAAGAAAGCTAATTAAAGAGGTAGAGCGAACCCCAAATGTGGTGAACGGCAATACCGTAAAGGCATACAAGGTGATTAAAGGTGGTAATGCAAAGAGCAAACAAGGTACATACGTCTGTAAAGAGTTGGTTTATCGCTATGGGATGTG
This sequence comes from Psychrobacter sp. DAB_AL32B, assembly GCF_002224105.1. Lineage (NCBI taxonomy): Bacteria > Pseudomonadati > Pseudomonadota > Gammaproteobacteria > Moraxellales > Moraxellaceae > Psychrobacter > Psychrobacter sp. DAB_AL32B. The sequence continues at coordinate 18,230 of NZ_NEXU01000049.1, forward strand.
GATTAGTGCAGAGTTTACTTTACTCATTATTCGTACTTTTGATGAGGTCGCAAATCATCAGTATAAGCTTAGTAAGCGGCTCGATGGACTATGTAAAGACATAAACACTGTAACTTTAAACCTTAGTAGTGCTGGACGCTTTCTAAACATTGCTGGCAAGCAAATTAAGCCGCAATTGCAGCGCAGCATTGATGAAACGCTTAAACAGATGCAGCCTAGTCTTGAGCTCACAGGGGGTAACAAGTCATGAGTGATAATCATACCAAACTCAATGTAAGAGCCCGTCACGGAGTGAATTCGAGCCTAAATGATACAAATTCGAGTTTAAAAGCACAGAATTCGAGTCTAAGTGACATGAATTCGAGTTTTAATAGCAGCATTATAAATATGTGCGCTAAATTAGATAAAGTCACTAAATATCAGCTTGATCCAAGGTGCAAAAAAAATGATGTAACAGGGGCGGTTACCCATTTTTTTGTAAAACAAGCCGTTGCAACTGATGATAACAACGGTTACTATAAAGACCTCTCAAAAATCACTAGCGACTCGCCAAGTCGTGCATTATTGGCTTTTTTTGTGCCTAATACTTGCCTAGCCTCTCAAGCGAAGCATGTTAACAGCACAGCATTTATATACCTACCAGCTTATTGCAAGTATGGGGGTAAAACCGTCTATGACGGGTTGACGTTGCAAAATAAAAGAGCTTTAGGGCGAATATGCAAGGCGGCTTCTAGTGATGCCGAGAGTAAGACCCGTCACCTTTTGGACTTGTCAAAACATGACATTCAAAGCGTGACATTAACTCAAAAATCACTAGGAGATAGCTATCATGGCTAAATCAATCTGTACGACCTCAACCACCCAAGCCCCTACCAACAGTACACTAGCCGCATTCAAAGCTGGTGACAGCGTGCTATGCCCGTCTGTGGGCAATGGTACTTATAAGCTATTCAACAAATCAAAAGACTGCCTAACTATCAATATTGGCAATGTTGAGTGCTTATATCGCGCTGATGGTAGAGCCTATCATGACGACTGCTACGTATTGCCGTCACTATTCCACGATACAAAAGACAACCGCCAAGCGATTGCAACGCTATACAGTGGCATACCTACCAGCCAATCAAGCCAGCGTACAGTCATAGACACCACCGAAGCAGACGACAAAGAAGTGATTTTAATATCTGCCTTTGATTTATCAGATATTGCTTGCGACATTGAAAGCGCGGCTATTGTCATAAGTGACATTGGTAGTCTGTTAGGACTTATTCATTACGAGAAAATAGACACTCACACCGCTATATCAATGGCACGCTTAACGCATGACGCTACTGTAACGTGGTATGACCTATTACAAAGACAAGTAAATTCAATCAAAGAAACCCTAGCAATGACTCGTTACGGCAAGGAGGGTAAACAGTGAAAACCTACCCACCAAAGCAGGGCCGTAAACACGCTAAGCGCAAAAGCTACTATAAGAAGTATAGAGAGCAGCGCAAACCGAACCAGTCACAAGCAAGGGGGACTAGATGACCACCACACCACAAACAAACACCCATGAAAAAGCCCGCGCATCTAGCGCAGGCTTTGAAATGGTAAGTCGATTTAATGCAGCCACACGGCAAGGGCTAGCAGATGACAATATATTACTTAGTCTTTATGACTTATATGAGCAGTTAGGCATACAAAACAAGCTATTGCACCTTGATAGCAATATTACCATAACCACAGGCTTTGATACAGGTACTAGAGCACCTACAGAGGGCACGATAGGGCTAGTATTGAGTAATAACCAAGATGAACCCGTCACCCTTGCCAGCGTCAGGCCTAACAGCAATCAAAAGCCGCTAATCATTGACCGTATGCAGCCCTCTGCCTTAATCATTGGGACGTTAGATAGCACCCGTGAGCTGATAGCCGTTGATAACTTAGATGACGCTGTAATGCTTGCTCAATACTTAATAATGGATAATGTCACGGTGCTGGCAAGCGTTGACAGTCTGCTATTCAATGGCATGGTAAAGCATTTTGCCGAAACCTATCCCGTAACTATCTTTACCACTATAGATAAGAAAGATAAGGTATGTAAGCCGCTGACAGGTGCAAATGTTAAAGCGATGATTACTGTTTTTGATGTGTTGCTACAGTTAGATAATCATTCTACTTATGCAGATATTCTAGCTGATAGTGATACAACTATACTCGATCTACAGGCTGAAATATGGGGCGAACCTGAACCGTTAGCCACTAACCCAAGCCAGCCTACACCATTCCCTATCCATGCTTTTAAAGGTATATTGCGTGCCAGCGTTGAGGCGATTTCATATCACACGCAAACACCTATGGCTATGGCGGGCTTTTGCTCACTTGGAGCAGTGGCACATATTGGGCAACGTTTTATTACTGCCCCTATGGGTTATAACAGTATGCCGACAAGCCTATTTTTTATCATTGAGGGCGACAGTGGTAGCGGCAAGTCACAAGCAATGGGCTTAAGTCATTTCAAGATACGTGAACATGAACGCCAACTATATGAGGACTACTTAAGCGACTTGGAGCAGTGGGAGAACAACAAGGCTAGTCAAAAAGGTAAGGACATAGCCGATTTTTTAGCCAGCACGCCCAAACCTCAGAACCCTATGACGTTATTTGATGATGCAACCATTGAGCCGATACTCGATAGATTTATCAATGGAGAAATGAGCAACGCATCATGGACGACAGACGAAGCAGGGCAGTTTTTCAATGGTCACACTATGCAAGGTGATACCGCGGGCAATGCCTTATCAGCGCTCACCAAGCTATGGAGTGATGGGCACGTGTCCCGCGTGCGTTCACAAAAGAACCAATATGCCAACGTCCGGACCCAAGCCTATGACGTTCGCATGACGCTATTGTTAATGGGGCAGCGCATCATCTTAGAAACCGCACTAACTGATGAAATGATGAACCAACAAGGCTTTTTAGCAAGGGCGCTTATTGCTTGCCCTGAGAGCTTGCAAGGCACGCGCATATGGAATGATGAACAGCGCCGAAAGATTGACCCTTACAACGACCCAGCCATGATTGCCTACTGGTCCCGTTGTCAAAGCTTACTTGATCCTTGCCCCGCTAATATGCCTGAAACCCCGCAAGGCGCACCCAATCGCATACCGATGAAGTGGGCAAACAGTGAAGCAGAAAATACTTTTTATAAGCATATGCAAGACATTGAGAACCGCCAAGCAGTAGGCAAGCACTTGGAATATTTAAAAGCGTATGCCTCGCGTATGTCAGAAAATGCAAGCCGTATCGCTGCATTGATGGCGTTCTTTGATGGACGCATGACCATTACCACCGATGATATTACCCGCGCTTTTATGTTAGTTGAATACTCAACAGCTGAACGCTTGCGCTATATCGATGCAACGCCGACAGGTGAGGAAAACGACAGCGAGAAGTTAAGCCGCTGGCTTGTGGCTCACTGCCAAGCGCAAGGAGTGGGAAAGGTGGCTTATGCCACAGTCCAAAGCCGTGTTAATCCTAAACGCTTGCGTAAAAAAATAGTGCTGGAGGTGGTCATTGAGGAGTTGATCGCTAAAAATTATATACGTGTTGTCAGTAATGATGATGTTCGTTTTATTCATATCAACCCCATGCTATTGACCCAATAGCATGATTATATAAATACATTTATGCTTAAAGGTGGGAAAACGAGGAAAACGGGAAAGTCACACCGCTAAAGCTATACCAATAAAGACTTGCAAGGATTTCCCGCTTTTGGGGCAAGTGGGAAAATGGGGAAAGTTAGGGGGAAACGGCGGCAATATTACTGGCTCACTTTCCCCGCCTTCCCGTTTTCCTTTTTAGTGGGAATGCGGGCAAACCCTTTAGCATAAAGGCTTACAGCATGTCACTTTCCCACTTTCCCAACTTTCCCGCTTTTTAAGAATATATATAATAGTCACTACACGGATATAGGTGCCATATGAACAGATCAAACAATGTGACCGTTGAGGAATATTGCAAAGACTTACTGCAGAAAGTCACAAGCTGGCAAGAAGAAAATAAAAAAGCCCGCCTATTGGACGCGCAAGCCGTCAATACGTCCGACTATGCCAAACGTGAAGCATTGATAAAAGTTGCTGAGGTAAAAATATATACAGCCAAGCAGACGGGCGATTGTATTAGCGAATACATGGGCTAGTATCTTCACCAATGGAAAGGAAACAACATACAAAGGTGGGCGTTAATCGTCTGCCTTTTTTATTGGGTATTCATCAAGGAATGAGCGTGCCAGCATGTTGTAAAATGTTGTGGTTGGCATTACTGTACTAGGGTTATAAATATCAATGATATAATCAAGGTTATAAATTGCTTAATGATTTAGATAACAGGTGAACATACATGCCAGCAATAGCCACAGCGTCAAACCTTAGTCACCACCTAAAATTAAGAATATCTCACTACCGCGATCAACTGACACGCCAAAAGGCTGAGAGCATACAGGTAGGCTATGAGCACCGCGGCAAGTCATATAGTTACGACATTAAGCTATCAAGGACAGCGTGCAACTATGGCGGTCATCGTCATTGGTGGTTATGCCCTAAGTGTAGTAAGCGGGTATCGGTGCTTTATTGTGCAGGTGCTTACGTCTGCAGGCATTGCATAGGTGGCAAGTATGGCTCACAGCTTGAGCAACCTATTGATAACCTATTCAGGCGTTTGAATGCGATTAGAGCCCAGCTAGGCTGGCAAGACGGCATCATTCATGGCATTGGCGAACGACCTAAAGGAATGCACCAGAGCACGTTTAATAAAATTTTACTTGAGTATCAACAACTAGAGCAAAAGCTTATAGGGGCACACTATGCGACTACCTGATTTAAACGACCTGATACAAGATTTACAGTTAGCCAAGCAGATGGCAATTGAAGACAACAACCCAAACGCCTTGATTATGGCAACCATTGGACAAGCTAAGCTGCTAGGTATCGATAAGCCAATCAAGGACGTAACACTAATCAGAGATGTTGAGCCACAGCAAACACTAGACTACTCAATGCTAAGTGATGACGAATTAAGGCAGCTCATAGCGATTACTGAGAAAGTGGAAAAGGCTGTACTTGATAAAAGAATAGAGCACGCCCGCAACGAGTATTAGTAACTGAAAGATACCCACAGTTGGTGGGAATCCTATTTTGCGCATGAATCAAGACTTTTCGGACATCTTAGAGAGAGGTTTTTGGACATCGTAGAGGGAAGTAGATAAATCCAAATTTGGTTCTATCTATTTTGGGCGTTATTTAAGTCCCGCCAATGACGGAAGTTAATAATCCATGTAAAAGACAGAGCATTACCGCCAACGGCAATCATGCTCAACAAGATGAATGACAGAGATGTGATTTACGCTTGGAACAGATGCGTCCAAACTTGGACTTATCTATTTCGAGTGTTATTCAGCTTTCACACCGTGCGTAAGTTAAGGGTAGCACCGCTCAAAGTTGGTCAGTGGGTATCAGATGGAGATTTGAGCCATTGGCGATAATTCAATTTTGCGTGTCCATAAAACCACAAACCCCAGTGGGGTAGATATCCCCAAGTTTGGGGATATCTAATTTTGTCAGTCCATAATAGATTAGATGCGCGCAGTTTTGAGCGTATCTCATGCAAAGGGTAGTATTCGGACACGTTAGAACCTAACAAAACCTAACATTCAAATCAGAACAATGCAGCCGCGCATGTTGTCAAAAGTTAACATTCAGCACAAAAGCAAACTACTACTTTTTACTACATTGGCAGCGCCTAGCCGTCATGGCGAACCCCAAGAATACCCCAAGATTAGAACCTGTTAAAACCTGTTATTCAGATAGCTGCCGACTTAATAAAACTTAAGGTTAGGGTTAGGGTTAGGACGGTCCGATTACGGTCCGTATAGATAACGCCTTTAATCTTGCCCACATTCCAAATGTGATCAAGTTCTAACCTTCACTGGCATCAATCGTCAGTATATTGGTTAGATGTGTTTGAGCAGAAGTTACAGCTAAATCGATATAGGAGTCATCATCATGAAAGATATTTACTACACTACTAAAGACATTAAAGAGATATTTCAATGGCGGTCTGACGATACACTCGCCCAACGTCGAAAGTCTGGATTTTTACCTGAGCCTGATATTTATGGTCGACCAAATAAATGGCTTAAAGTTAAAATTGACGCTATTGTTGGGGTCGATACGAATCCAAGAGCAGTAGTCGGGACAACAAAGTAATACTATGAACCTGTCTAAACTTGACCTTCAAAATCAACTTGCGCGCATTTGAAATACTAGCAAGGGTCACATTTCAAATGCTACCCTTCCCCAGCTTTGGGTAGGCTGGCGAGTCGATAGCAGATATCAACTTTAGGTAGCATTTCTTGCACGTCCTCAAATTGAGGAAGTCAGAAATCACCGGGGCAATTCACTGCTCAAAATTGAGCAATGGCTGGCGAGTTAATATCACTGTCCGTTTTTAGATAATAGGGTTCGACATGATGTCGAACGGTATTCTTGCCAGCAATTTAGTTGGAACAGAGGAGCCTACTAAACATAAGTTAAATTATTGTTGATAGAGGTGATTTGCAGTGCTATGGTTCAAATTTATATTATTCGACTATTAAGGTAGTAGCCTATGAAAATGTGGTCAGCACTTCTTATATCTATGTTAATGATGGCACCAGTCGTACAGGCGAATGCTCAAAACTACCCTTGTTCTAAAAGCATGGGCGGTGTATCGCATTGCAAAGATGGTAAGTTTGTTTGTAAGAATGGTAAAATTAGCCAGTCTAAGAAAGTTTGTACTAGTTAGGCTTTGCTAGATTGAAAGGCAGTAAAAAACCCACATCACAGTGGGTTTTTTTATTCATGTTACTAAATAGAATAACAGTTTGTATTAAGCTGCTAACTCAATAATAAATTCTTTTCTAATACTCCATGGAATTGGAGTTACGTTATAGTTAAGTAGCGATTGTTTAACAGAAGCAGAAATTTTTTGATCAGTATCGTTAATGATAGCAAATAGTTCGGAGTTATCAGGTCGAACCAGTTTAGTATCACTCCAGCTAAATAGAAGTTGCTCAACGTTTGATTTGTTTGGCTGAGTCATTACTTGCAAGATACGTTCGGGTTGTTCCTTATGTTTCGGAATTACGAAGTCGAAATGAAAGTCAAATCCTGATTTACCATTTAGATTAACTGATGGTACATATCTGATATCATTTTCATCTAACCATTCTTTTACATCTTCATAAAATAAGCTTGCAATACTGCTACTAGCTAATGCAAACATATCGTTAACTGATAGCATTGCTTGAATAAAATTATTCTTTTTAACAGGGAAATTATCGGTGTTTGCAGTAATAAACAGTTCATTCCCATTTATTAGTTGGACACCAAAACCGTTAAGTATCTCATTAAGTATTTTCTTTCTTTTTGGTGTGTTGAATTGGACACCGGAAGCTTCTAGATCATCTATAATATAGCCACCATCACTAAAATTAATACCTTCATCATTATAGTTTGCGTAAAACTGTAAGCAGTCATTATGCCGATCTAGATGAGGTGTGGTGATTTCCACCCACCCTTGTCCAACTTCCTTAAAACAAGTTTTATCTCTAAGCCATTTAATATAATTATCAAAATGGCCTTGAAATAGGTCTACTGGTAAAGCATTGGTTTTCATTTCAAAAACTCACAGTAGGTTCGTTAAATGGATTAATAGAAATATTACAAAATTTACGGAATATTTCGAAAAATTCCCACATGTCTTTACAGTTATCAAATTCTGTAGGTAGGGCATAAGCCCACTTATCACCGTAACCCTCTTTATATATATGAATGTGAGGGCATGGAATTTCTTCATCATTAGGGTTTCTATGCGGTGGCCCACCTATATCTAACCTAACTAAGATTATACTCTTCCTTGCTCTAGTCTGATATGTGATTTTGTGAAGGTCAAATTTGCCTGGTGTAATATTTAAAAAAAATTCCTCTCTCTTATCTGAACTAATTAGTGTTGCAACTTTTTTTAGATGATCAAAGATTAATCCACCACCTATGTCCACAGGTATTTTAATTAAGGAAATCAGGTGTTCAGCTTCTTTTTGGGTAAGTTGCATATTGTTCTCTAAATTACAATTGTTAATCGTCTAGCCAACGACTGTTTAGTAAATCCAATAATATAAGATACTGGGTTATATTAAAAATTCTTTCCATCCTCAAGCATGTCCCGCTGCTCATCACATACTTTCAATCCAATCTCTCTAGCCTCACTCAAATCAGCACCTTGCTTAATGCTATAAGGCACGTTTGGCGTTACACCTATTACCTTAATTATATTGGCAGCAGCCTTGTTGAGTGGGGTACCAACATAAGACTCATCAGTAAATCCCATCGGCGCAAAGAATACTCCGCGGCCAAACTCTACATGGTAACTACATCCAATCTCACCTGATGCAGTGAATGGGTAAGGTGTGTCGTTATCAGCTCCCCAAAATTCCTCATGCACTGGAACGAAGCCAGCACCATAGTTTTCATCTTGAACTACAGGAGTGCATGAAACTATCGATAGAGCTAATAGGGTAATTAACCACCTAGACATATTGATTCGCATGGCACACCGTCCTTATCGCCATCTATCTGCGTATTGCCGCAGGCAAGTTGCTGCTGGGCTTCTACGCATGTTGTTATCTGACTACAGGTTTTCTTAATAAAGTTACTGCAGATAGAGCCGGTAGGTGGCAATGGTATAATAGTGCCAGAACCATTAGAGGAACCTGCGCTAGGTTTGCTATAGCATTTACTAGCACCTTTTGATGGCAAACGATCATTATTAAAGTTGAGGTCGGAGCTATTTTTACCGCTTCGATAATCAGATGGCTTTATAGGATATCGATTTGCCCACAAGCCCCTACCATTTGAACGCGCCACAATCTCAGCGTTGGCATATTCAATGCGATCGTAAGGTGTCTGACTACTTTGATATTCTTTATAATGCCAAGCCGCACCCTTTTGCAATTGGTTCAAGTTGCAGTCAACATTATTAGCAATGACCTTACCAAGCAGACGATCGTATCTATCTCTTTCAGTCCATTCGATAGTAACGATAGCATTGTTTGTACACTGATATAAGGCAGTAGTGCTTTCTGTTCCGTACTCTTGTGCCGATTCTGGTGCATCAATACCTAGTAAACGTACGCGCTCGCTTTGTCCTGATGCTTGAGTAACCTCTACCGTATCACCATCGATAACACGTGTCCCAGTGGCATTCAGCACATTAGGTTCATAGCATTTGGTTGTATTACCACTGTTAGAGCCATTGTTGCCACCAACGACGCCAGTAGAGCCCATAGTGGCGTCCCTCATAGCGTCAATGTCATCGTAACCACCACACCCAGCAAGAGCTAATACCAAACCAACAACCACTAAGTTTCTCATGACCAATCACCAGGGTAATATTTACCCAACTGTAAACGATTGGTAACTTTTCGGCAACTGTTTAGAATTGATATTTAAGGTTTTTGTGCATACTAGAGAACACTAGATACTTATCTGAAGGCAATGGTGAGTAGGTATGAAAGCTACTAATAAAGCTGGCGAGCATGATTGTACTTTTGAGAGAAATGAGATCATCAGAATTTTGAGCAGATGGTGGTCAAATTGGTGGTCAATTCAATATATTAAAATATTAATTATATATAAATCAGTATGTTACAGGTAAAAAAAGAGCCCACGGAGGAGGAACCGTGGACTGAGGAAAACTTATTATGCGGCTGAACTATTAATGCTGAACTATTAATAATGAATCATGCAGTAATGAATCGTTAGCCACAAATAAATTGATACAAATTTATTATTGTTAATATAAAGATGATGTCAAAGGATGATATTTCAAGAAATTCTTACATCTACTTACAATATTCAGTGTACAACTGTATTGATGTTGTCAGGTCATCATAACTGAAATCTTATGATTTACCTAAGCTGGTTTACATGTTATTACGTTTCAAGCAATGGGTTTATTAAGTCTATTGTAAAGGCTCAGTGGTATATCGATATTTTTGTTAAGCAATTTTGATTAAACAACAGGAATTATTTAGAGTAAATAGGCAGTCAATTCAGTATAAAAGACGCTTAATTATAAGAATGTACGGCTGGTATCAACGAACATACAGAGATGGCATGACGACTTGCCTGAAAAATGCTAAGCTATCTGCCATTATTATGTCTATATTAAACTGGGTTTGCCATGACTGAGAGTAAGCATTTGCATACGCAGGAGCCGCAAAATACCAAGAGTATTTTTAATTTACCCAACAACCTGACGATTGCGCGTATCTTAATGATTCCGCTATTCGTGGCCATCGCCTATTGGCCGCCTGCCATGGGAATTGGCATGCCAGCAATCTCAGATAATGTGATTGCAAAGGTGGGTATGAGTGAGTTTAGCGATAGCTTATTACGCCATTTATTATTGACTGGTGTGTTTATCCTAGCTGCAATTACCGATTGGCTCGATGGCTATTTTGCGCGTAAGCTTAATGTAGTATCAGCCTTTGGTCGCTTTTTAGATCCCGTGGCTGATAAGCTAATGGTAGCCGCCGCACTGATTATATTGGTGCAATGGCATCCTAATATCATTATGGCGATTGCGGCTATTGTGATTATCTCACGTGAGATCGCCGTCTCAGCATTGCGCGAATGGATGGCAGAGTTGGGCAAAAGCACCAGTGTTGCTGTCTCTTATGTGGGCAAGCTTAAGACCACCTTTCAGATGATAGCCATTACGGTGCTACTATTAAACTGGGAGTCACTTGAAACTGTCGGCTATGTGCTAATGGTTGCAGCGGTAATTTTAACTTTGTGGTCGATGATGATTTATTTAAGAGCAGCTTGGCCTTACTTAAAACAAAGTGGTTAAATATTTAGCGACTAAATATATAGTGACTAAATCTACTGCATTGATATCAAAACCGTAAAATCTAGACAATAAAAAACGCCAGTCGCACCAGCCACTGGCGTTTTTTTATTGCCTATTTTTATTGGTTAACTATATTTGATTAGAGACTGTTTGATTATTCTGTGATTATAGTTAAGCTTAAGATATACTGAAACAAGTAAATAAAAAAAATAAGCATTGGAAATAAGCATTGGATAGGTATGGCGTAAAATCATTCAAATAAGGATATGATATGGATATGACATTGCAAAAGAAACAGTCAGCCGCTGCCGTTTTATTACTGGCACTAATAACAGGTTGTTCGTCATCGCCAACCATGCAAAAAGAAACCGCAGATGTGGCACAAAGTACGCAAGAGCAGTCAAAGCAAGACCGTTCAGCGGATATGCAAACCGATTCAAGACAGCCAGAGTCGATGCAAGACGCGGCTGAATCAGAACGTTTGGGTACTCAGTGGGGTGATGATGTTGACTCAGAAGTGACCACCGTTGATCTACGTCGTGTCAGTGACGAGCCTATTGCGCAAATGCAGGTCTCTTACGCTGACAAAAATTATAAGGGGCGTGCGGTAAATAGTATGTCCTTACTGGCCGGAAAAGTTGAATTCTCAGCCGCTACGGATAGTGGACAACTACCGCTTTATCGTGATGGTAGTAATTACTATCTGCAAGGCAAAGCAGGTCAAGCCTATCGCTTGGTTTACCACAATAATAGCGCCAACACGTATGAGATCGTCGCCAGTGTCGATGGCTTAAATGTTCTCGATGGCAGTACAGCCAGTCGTTATGATAGCGGTTATGTTTTGAATCCAAATGATGAGTTGGTCATTGAGGGCTTCCGAAAAAGTAACAGTGCGGTTGCCTCCTTTATTTTTAGCAAACCAGACAACGCTTATGCTGCTAATACTGATACCGGTTCGATAGAGAATACGGGAATTATTGGTACCGTTATTTATGAGCTGTACGATCCTGCTAAACCTAAGTATAAGCCTCAGCCTAAATCAAAACAGCCACAAGCGTATCCAGCAGATAATGGCTATGCAAAACCGCCACAATAACCGTGATTAATGTATGATTAATACCTGATTAAATGAACAATAAAAAACGCTAGTAAGCATATTGCTACTGGCGTTTTTTATTGTTTTATCCTGCTATAAAATAATGCTATTAGTAAATTATTTTCATAGCTAATAAAGGTTAAACTTTAGCGAAAGATAAAGATTATAGCGTTATTGAGAAATTTTCACCCAAACTATCACCAACAGCCGTATCTGTTACCGCTGCGGCAGAAATTTTAAATACATTAGCAAATGAATTACCATTAGCCCAATATTCTGCACCGTGCGGTACTACTTTTATCAACTGCACTTTTGGATCTTCTTTGCCATGCTCAAAGTAAGCATTGTAGATAGTTGACCACAATTCATCGAGCTTGTCTTTATCGTCAACCAGTTCGGCTTTACCTGCGATAGACAGATAGTCTTTGTTATCTTGGGTTGCGTAGGCAAGATTAACTTCAGGATGCTTTTTAATGTTTTCAACAGTCTCAGATGGTGTATGACCAATGAACCAAATCTCTTTGGCACCAATACTAGTTTCGGTGGTATTCATCGGGCAAGAATGTAGATGATCGTCGCTGGTACGAGTAGTCATCATGGTGTATTTAACATCTTTCACCAGCGCTTGAATTTTATCCATTTGTTCTTGTTTACTCATAATATTTATCCTTGTCGTTATGAATGCGTTATGAATGCGTTATGAATGCGTTATGAATGCGTTATGAAATATTGTTATAAATATTGATCATGATGTGACGTACTATTATTAGAGTGAGCTTATATTTATTATGCTTATATTTATAAAAACTCTCACTCTTAATAAAAGTACATCATTTTCAACGGACTGATATATTCTGACTCATGCTTTATCCTATAGTGAGTTCAGTATAAAAACGATACAGCGGAACTGAAATGGATTTTTCGCAGCCTCTGTCGACGTAGGCACAGCAAGCCAGGAAAATTTATTCCAGTTTCGCGTAAAAATATCATGTATCTGTTTTATTTAGAATTGACTATACAGATTACTTTATAAAGTCACTGAAAAGGTTTCACCCATATTTTCAGCCGTTTTACCTTCTTGTACCGCAGCTGCCGCCATTTTAAACATATTTACGACTGAGCTGCCGCTAATCCAGCACTCTGCACCATGAGGTACGACTTTAATTAACTGCACGTTCTCATCTTCTTTACCGTTAGCAAAAAAGGCATTATAAACAGGCGACCACAACTCATCTAGTTTGTCTTTATCGGTTGATAGTTCGGCATTACCACTGATAGAGACATAGTTTTTTGCATCTTGGGTGGCATAAGTCAAACCGATTCTTGGGTCGTCTTGAATGTCTTTTACGACATCTGATGTTTTATCGCCGATAAACCAAATCTCTTTTACACCAAGATTGGTTTCACTGGTCGTCATTGGCCAAGCATGAATATCACCTTTTTTATTGGTGGTACTCATCATTGCAAATTTAACATCTTTGATGACATCTTGAATTTTGTCGATATGGTCTTGTTTACTCATAGTGGATATCCTTTTTCATTATAGTAGTTGAATGGCTATTCATTGAATTTTAAATTTATAGTTATTAATTTTTCAGTGTAGACGAGCAAGTGCTATTTATTAAAAGAGCAAACACCTCGCTCGTCAGTAACTGTTATCTAGAATACCGATGAGGGGTAGTCTATTTATATAGGTTGCCAGTAATGCGATGTGAGTGTTTGTAAGGATTACAAGCTTTAGGTAAAAATTGTGACGGCAGAGATTTAAAGTTTCTGCTATGAAATTATAGTGCTTAAATAGTGCTTAAAAAGTAACGCTAGCTTCCTTTATAACAGAGGTTTAGTGATTGTTTGGCGGCGCTTATTAGCAATTTATCTTGGTTTAGACCTGCTTATTACAGGGCTTCTTGTTATAATACGCGGACCATTTACTTTGCATGGCAGAGATGCCTGTTCTTGCCTATATCCTATGGAATATGCCTTTATGATGACCATCGCCGGACAACCGTTTCTTACCGATTTTCAGACGCAGCAACTCATCAGTCAGTTTCAGCAAAAAACCGAACTAAATGTCAGCCAAATTAATACTCAGCAAGTTTATGTGCTGTCACGGGAATTAGACGGTGATGAGCATAAAAAGGCGTTGGATTTACTGGCGGTTGACAGTACGACTGTACTTGAAGCCCCGCAAGACAATCAACTACAAGTCATTGTTGGTCCGCGTTTTGGTACGATTTCGCCATGGGCAAGTAAAGCGACCGATATTTTTAATAACTGTGAAATTGCGATCAATCGCGTTGAGCGCGTTATCGTTTATACCCTAACACTTGAGGGTAATGCTGCTAGTAAGCATTTGCCAAAGGTAGCCGAGCAGTTATTGTTTGACCGTATGACCCAAAGCTTGGTTTATGACTTAGCAGAAGTAAATAAGCTGTTTGATGACCAGCAGCCAGCGTCGCTCAATCATATTGATGTCATCGGCGAAGGGCAGTCTGCGTTAGAGGCTGCCAATACAGAATTTGGTTTTGCCTTATCTAGCGAAGATATTGACTATTTAATGAATGCTTACGTTAATGAGCTAAAGCGCAATCCGACTGACGTTGAGCTGATGATGTTTGCACAGGCGAACTCAGAGCATTGCCGTCATAAGATTTTCAACGCTGAGTGGACAGTTGATGGTGAAGTCCAACCAAAATCATTATTTCAGATGATTAAAAATACTTATAAAGCCAATCCGCAAGGCATTTTGTCTGCTTATAAAGACAACGCAGCAGTAATGGCAGGGTCTGCAGGCTGGCGTTTTTATCCCGTTCCTACTGATGCAACCGACGTAAATGCTGCCCATCCTTACGATTTTCATCAAGAAGAAATCGACATCTTAATGAAAGTCGAAACTCATAACCATCCAACCGCGATTGCCCCTTATGCTGGTGCAGCAACGGGTGCAGGCGGTGAGATTCGTGATGAAGGCGCAACCGGTCGTGGCGGTAAACCAAAAGCCGGTCTAACAGGTTTCCATGTGTCGCACTTACATATCCCAGAGCTTGCCGAAAAATGGGAGCAGTCTGGTCAATTGAGCACGCAGGATTATGGTACGCCGGATCGTATGGCAACCAGTCTTGAAATCATGACCGAAGCACCATTAGGTAGTGCTAATTTCTCTAATGAGTTTGGTCGCCCGAACCTATGCGGTTACTTCCGTAGCTTCCAGCTTGATACCTCAGCGGCAAAAGATGGCAGCCAAATGCGCGGCTATCATAAGCCGATTATGCTGGCAGGTGGTTACGGCAATATCAAACGCAACCTCATTGAAAAAAACGCCATTCAACAAGGTGATCTATTAATCGTCCTTGGTGGCCCTGCCATGCAGATTGGTCTTGGCGGCGGCGCGGCTTCTTCTGTTGATAGTGGTTCATTAGATGAAGGCTTGGACTTTGCCTCCGTTCAGCGTGATAACGCTGAGATGGAACGTCGCTGCCAAGAAGTGATGGATCGCTGCTGGGCCTTAGCGGGTAATGATGTCGATGCCAGCAACAATGGCAAAGATGGCAACCCAATTGTTTCTCTCCATGACGTCGGTGCAGGTGGCTTATCAAATGCTATGCCTGAGCTGGTCAATGACCATGAAATGGGCGCGCATCTAAATTTACGCCGTATTCCGTCATTAGAAGCTGGCATGTCACCGATGGCGATTTGGTCAAACGAAGCGCAAGAGCGTTACGTACTCGCAATTCGCCCTGAAAGCGAAGCCCAGTTCGATGCCATTTGTGCCCGTGAGCGCTGCCCATATGCGATTTTGGGTACAGCAACGGATATTCGTCAGCTGATCGTTGATGATGAATTATTAGCGGAACAGCCAGTTGATATGCCTATGCAAGTATTGCTTGGTGGTACGCCGCAGATGAAGCGTCGCTTTAGCCGTACAGAGACTACCTTGCCAGCATTAGAATTAGGCGAAGTTAATCTAGCCGAATCAATCAAAGACGTCTTACGTCATCCAACCGTTGCTAGCAAGTCATTCTTAATTAGTATTGGTGACCGTTCTATCACTGGTATGGTCGTCCGCGATCAATATGTTGGTCGCTATCAAGTGCCAGTATCAGATTGCGCGATTACCGCTTCAGGCTTGATTGCTTTAGATGGTCAGCCGATGAGTGGTGAGGCGATGAGTGTCGGCGAACGGACGCCTGTCGCGCTTATTAGCCCAAAAGCTTCTGCACGATTGGCAGTTGGTGAAGCAATCACCAATATCGCTGGCGCACGTATTACTCAGCTATCTGATATCACCATGTCGGCAAACTGGATGGCAGCGTGTGGCGACGATACAGAAGATGCTGCATTGTTTGACGCGGTATATACCGTTGGTGAAGAGTTATGCCCAGCGCTTGGTATTGCCATTCCAGTCGGTAAAGACTCGCTATCGATGCGTGCCAATTGGACAGATGACAATGCCAACAATTCTAAGCAGGGCAGCACGGATAAATCAGTGGTTTCGCCAATGAGCCTCGTGATTACGGCTTTTGCGCCTGTTATTGACGTTGCAAAAACCTTAACGCCTGAGCTCATTAATGGCGATAGCGCGTTTTATCGTATTGACTTATCCAAAGGCAAACTGCGCCTCGGCGGCTCAATCCTCGCGCAAACTTTAAGCCAATTAGGCAATGACTGCCCAGATTTAGCACAGCCAAGTGACTTGATCGATTTCTTTAACTTTATCCAAGCGGGTAACGAGCAAGAAGTTATCAGCGCTTATCACGATATCGGTGATGGTGGTTTGCTAGCGACTATCGCTGAGATGCAATTCACCAGCCGTCAAGGTATCAAGCTATCATTGACTGACGATAACTTATTGGGTCAATTGTTCAGTGAAGAGCTGGGTGCAGTTATTCAAGTATTGCCAGAAAATGTCGCTGCCTTGATGGAATTGGCAGAACAGCATAACGTTAGCGATATGCTTAGTCTGGTCGGTCAAAGCTCGGAAGAAGACAGTCTGCTTATTCAAACGCCGTTGCATATGGGCGATGACACCTTACGCTTTAGCCGTACTGAGTTGCAGCAAGAATGGAGTCAGGTCAGCTATCAAATCGCTCGTCGCCGTGATAACCCTGCTTGCGTACAGCAAGAGTATGACTTGATTGCCGATACAAACTATAAAGGTCTTATCGCTGCGCCAAACTTCGATCTCAATCAAAAAGTCGAAGCGCCATATTTAGCTAGTCGCGAAAACAAACCAAGAGTCGCCATCTTGCGTGAGCAAGGTGTCAACGGTCAGACAGAAATGGCAGCAGGCTTTACTCAAGCTGGCTTTGAAGCGGTAGACGTGCATATGAGCGATTTGCTCAGCGGTCGTATTAATCTACGTGATTTCGACGGTTTGGTCGCGTGTGGTGGCTTTAGTTATGGTGATGTATTGGGCGCAGGCTCTGGTTGGGCAAACTCTATCTTGTTCCATGACGAATTACGCATGCAGTTTGTGCGCTTCTTTGCCCGTCCTGATACCTTTTCACTTGGCGTCTGTAACGGTTGTCAGATGATGGCGCAGTTAAAAGATCTCATCCCAGGTGCGGAAAACTTCCCACGCTTTATCGCCAATAAATCAGCTCGCTTTGAAGCGCGTACGGTCAACGTAAAAGTCGAGCGTACCAAGTCCATCCTGTTCAAAGGTATGCAAGACAGTATCTTGCCGATTGCGGTTGCTCATGGTGAAGGCTATGCCACGCTTAACGAGACAGAAATCGATGGCATGGCAAAACACGGTCAACTCGCTATGCGCTTTGTCGATAGCCAAGGTCAGCCAACTGAAACGTATCCGCTCAATCCAAACGGTTCGGTTGGCGGTGTCACTGGTCTGTGTAGCACCGATGGTCGCGTTACGCTCATGATGCCGCATCCTGAGCGTACGCTACGTGCGTACAATCACAGCTGGAAACCGGCTGTCTGGGACGAAGATGGCGCGTGGATGCGCATGTTCCGTAACGCCCGTGCTTGGTTGCGTTAAGATATAGGCTAAGTTATTTTAGAGTATTGTTTTAGACAGCTGTTTTTTAAAATAAGAAGGTGGGCTTCGGCTCACCTTTTTTGTGTTTGGGGTTTGGGTTTTTGAGAAGTAGGGGAGATGACCCTATTCAACTAGAAGTATATAAATATATTCATTAAGTGAAATGAGCTATTAAAACTACTATCTTACTTGCTATCAATGTTTTAGACCTTTATATTACTAAGGAATTAATTGTTTCAACTTAGTTAGGACGGTTAGATGAGTGACAAAGCTGTAAATGCAGGTGTTACAGCTCAAACAGGCTTTGAGTTGCAGAGAAACTGTGCACTCCTTTTACTACTTGAAAACTATGATTTCTACAAAGATAAAGATTTTTTCTTGTGCATAGAACATCAAGATGACTTTCTATTTGCGTTTACAACAGATGATTCTAAGACGCTTTTAAAGGTTAATACCTATCAGTCTAAAAAGAAATCAGGATCTGTATGGAAAATTAATGCCGATTTTGGTGAAATCATAACGAAAATACTTGGAGTTGGAACTACTCTTAGAAAAGACAACATGCCTAAGTGCAAAAGCTACGACCATATTTTGACTTTTATATCAAACACTCATATGGCTTTTGAATACAATCCAAATAAGAGCCAAAAGATTAAAGGTGAAAAATCAGAATACTGTCATATCAATGAACAAAATGAAAAACAAATATTTAAAGATCTACCACAAAATATTAAAGATAAGTTTAACATCCAAGTCCAAAATCACTGTCAAAGTAAGTCTGTTACAGTTGACGAGACTGAATTCAATAACTTAAATTTCCAATGGATCGACTTTCCAAAAACCGCTAAAAAACAAAAAGAAGCTTTGATAGGTTTAATGTCTACGAATTTTTCACATGTCGTTGACCCTAAAGCATCTGTTGAGCTATTCATTGAGCTGTTTAAACGAGTTGAACAAATATATAATCAAAAAGGTATAGCTAGCTTACTAGATGAATCAAAAAGACTATACGGGCATGACCTTAAAAAGACTTTAGAGATTATTCAAGTAGAACAAAAGACATATAAGAAATGGCGTGAAAATGCTAATTCTTTTGCCCCTACTTTTAGAATACCTATATTTATTCAAGAGAATGCTGAAGATAAAATAAGAGAAACCTTCGAGTACTTTAAAGATTTAAGTAATTTTGAACACTTAGAGATAAAGAATTTCGTTGCTAATCATGATTATCGACGTACATGCTATGATACATCAGAGATGTTTAGTTTATATATGACTGAGATTAAAAAAAATATTAAAATAAGTCTAGATGATATCGATGTTTTTTTTGCTTGCTTATGTGCGTATGTCGAGCATTACGATAAGGATTTTTTGTGAATATTATTAATTTTAAGAGTTTGTTTGTATATTCTGAAGATAAAGAGGTGTGTTTTTATCAGACGTTTAATAAGAGAGTTAATATTGTTAGTGGTTGCAATACATCAGGAAAAAGCACTTTAATTCAAAGCTTTTTATATGCTCTTGGTATTAATGATATAAAAGAAAAACTTAGTGAAGTTTTAGATATGCAACCAGTTTTTAGGTTGGATTTTACATTAGAGAATGAAGACGAACTCACTAATTATATTTTAATTCGAGATGATGGTACAATTTATCTAAAGAAAAATGATGAAAGATTAATTTCTTTTTATGGAGTCGGTGCGAATACTGGTAGAGAACGTACAAAGTTCAAAAATTATCTTAGTAATATTTTTGGTTTCAATATGTATGTTGAGTATAGAGGAGATTACATTACTGCTCCTCTTGAAGCATTTTATTTACCTTATTATGTTTCTCAATCTGTTGGTTGGGTATATCTACAAGAGTCTTTTTCAAACTTTCAGTTTTATAAAGATTTCAGACGTGATTATTTAGATTATTATTTAGGAATATCAACAAACTGGGACAGAGAAGAGTTGATTGCACTTAACAAACAAAGAAATGAGCTTAATACTGAGATTAAATTACTTGATAAGCAAAAAAGTAGTACCAATTTTGAAATAGCAAAAAACGTAGATGAAGCTTTTGGTGTAGAGGCACAAGAATATATTAATGATTATGTTGAGTTATATCGGAGCTTACAAGAAGCTAAAACTAATTTAATAAAAAATGCTAACCAACTTGCTATCTATGAAAACCATCTAAAAATAGTTAGAAAAACGAAGAGTAATATTAAACATCAAAAATTTGATAGTATCGATTCTTGTCCAGCATGTTTGCAAACGCTTCATTATTCTCTAGAGAGAATATATGAGTATCATCAAAAAAAGAATGATAACCTAAAAATTGAAGAACACTTAAAAGATAAGTTAAAAGTATGTCAATCAAAAATTAATAGTTATAGAAGTAAGATAGAAGAGTTAGAAGAAAATATTCAAAAAAGATATAGTGTTTTGGAGAAGATTGAACATTTAGATATAGACTATAATACTTGGATAGAAATAAAAGCTGATGCACGTCAGTATAACAATTTAACAGCAAATATTTTTGAACTTAATAGTAAATTGGAAGATACAAAGAAAAAACTAAACAACTTTGATGAAACTAAAGCAGACTCTTTAAGAGCTCAGAAAGCGAATAAGTTTTCTAGATTGTTTAAAAAAGCTTTGTCCGATTTAGAGGTAAAGCCATTAGAAGAAGATAGATATTTAGATATTTATCGTATTAACTCCTTTCCATATCAAGGCGTAGAGCTTCATTCTACGATGCTGGCTTATCATCTTTGCTTTAATAAAATAATTTTGGAGACTGATGGCATTCATAGACTGCCTCTTTTGTTAGATGGGGTTTTGAAAGAAGATATTGATCCAAGTAGCTTAGTTAAGATTTTTAAATTTATTGGTAAAAATTTACCTAAAGATACACAGTCTTTTATTTCTGTTTCGGATTATAGGGCTAGTGAAGATAAAATAGATGGTAGTGAAGTAGTAATGAGGTTTGCAGTTGAGGATATAAAGGAAGAGTATTTTGATGAAGAGTCTGAAATTATTTATATATCCGACAATAAAAAGAAGAGAGTTTTTCTTTCTCAGTTTTTAGATAAAAAATTAGATATTTATCAGGATACTATAAATATATTGAGTACGTAGAATAGGCTGTGCTTTGTCTTCGTTTTCTATGAAAGCTCGGCAAACCTAACCTATTCTACGATAACCGCTCAATTACTCACCATCTAAACCCTCTTTCTTAGCCTCAGCAATCAACTCATGAATCTTCGCACTTTCTTTTAGCACACAGGCATCATACGTAGAGGGAAGTTGAGATTATTTCTTCCCTCCTGCTGTTCCTATGCTTGTTTGGCTTTTTCTTCTAGGTATCTCTGTAGATCGTTTGCTCAGAGTTATTCAGCGTTTATCTATCTTATCACTTTTTAATATCCAAAAAAAACGGCACTGAAATCAGTACCGTTTTATAAGTCGTGACAATTTAAAAGCTAAATACGAATCGCCAAAATCAATCCCAGCTTAAAATTACCTTACCGCATTGCCCACTTTCCATGATATCAAAGCCTTCTTGAAAATCATCAATGTGCATGCGATGGGTAATGATTGGCGACAAATCAATACCGCTAATCAGCATTTGCTCCATCTGATACCAAGTCTCCCACATCTCACGCCCATAAATACCCTTCAGGGTTAACGCCTTGAAAATAATCTTGCTCCAATCCACCGTGGTGGTGTTAGGTAAAATGCCCAAGAGAGAGATTTTAGAGCCGTTATACATGTTACTAATCATCGAATCAAAGGCCTGAGGCGAGCCAGACATTTCAAGCCCAATATCAAAGCCGTGCATGTTTAACGTATCGATGGCGCCTTCGATGGTTTCACCTTTGGCTGGGTTTATGGTCATAGTCGCGCCCATTTTTTTGGCAAGCGCCAAGCGATAATCGCTGATATCACTGACCACAATATTACGCGCCCCTGCGAAGCGGCAAATCGCCGTTGCCATTGAACCAATCAGCCCCGCACCCGTAATCAGCACATCCTCACCAAGTACAGGAAATGATAAGGCGGTATGAGTGGCATTGCCAAAGGGGTCCATAATGGCTGCCATCTCATCGCTGATACGCTCATCGAGTTTTATGACATTATCGGCAGGTATCACCAAGTATTCGGCAAACGCGCCATCGCGGTCAACGCCCACGCCTATAGTGTTTTCGCACACATGTAGCTTACCACGGCGGCAGTTGCGGCAATGCCCGCAAGCGATATGTCCTTCGCCTGTGACTCGGTCACCCACTTCAAAATGCTGCACTCCATCGCCCACTTCACTAATGATGCCGACGTATTCATGTCCGATAATCATCGGCGTCTTTATGGTTTTTTGTGACCACTCATCCCACTTATAAATGTGCAAATCTGTACCACAAATGGCGGTTTTTTTAATTTTTATTTTAACGTCATTGATGCCGACCGTAGGTTCTGGCATGTCTTGCATCCAGATGCCTTTTTTGTCATAGGCTTTAACCAGTGCTTTCATATTTTTCTCTTATTTAGCTGTGTTGCATTTAATTGTTGAATCCAGTAGGTAACTATGTAATTACGTAACTAGCGAACTACTCTTAATCAATCACCTTCATTTGCTTGGCGACTTTAATAAAGGCGGCGATACACTGGTCTAGCTGCTCGCGAGTATGGGCGGCAGAGAGCTGGACACGGATGCGAGCCTCGTCTTTGGGTACGACAGGGTAGAAGAAGCCAATCACATAAATGCCCTCGCAAAGCAGCGCATCTGCCATTTGTTGCGAGACATTAGCGTCATAAAGCATAACCGCACAAATTGCCGATTCGGTAGGCTTGATATCGAAGCCCGCATCTTTCATTTGCTTAACAAAATAGGCGGTATTTTCATGCAATTGGTCTTGTAGGGTATTGTCTTGCGCTAGCATCTCAAATGCTTTTACCCCAGCTGCCGCCACCATGGGAGGAATGGAGTTTGAAAACAGATACGGGCGCGAGCGTTGACGCAACATCTCAATAATTTCTTTTTTACCCGTAGTAAAGCCGCCAATAGCACCGCCAAATGCCTTGCCTAAGGTGCCAGTGATAAGCTCAATATCACCACGTAGATTAAACAATTCAGTCACGCCGCCACCGGTGTGACCGACGACGCCTGCTGAATGCGATTCGTCAATCATCACCATGGCATCATATTTTTGTGCCAACGCATAAATCTCATCCATTGGCGCCACATTACCATCCATTGAAAACACACCATCGGTCACAATTAAACGAAAACGCTGTGCTTGCGCCGCTTGTAATTGAGTCTCTAAATCTTGCATATCCGCATTGGCATAGCGATAACGCGCGGCTTTACACAG
The DNA here is from genome assembly GCF_002224105.1 of Psychrobacter sp. DAB_AL32B. Taxonomy (NCBI): domain Bacteria; kingdom Pseudomonadati; phylum Pseudomonadota; class Gammaproteobacteria; order Moraxellales; family Moraxellaceae; genus Psychrobacter; species Psychrobacter sp. DAB_AL32B. The sequence goes on from NZ_NEXU01000049.1 coordinate 41,621, forward strand.
GCGCACACCATCAATGATTGAGGCATGATTTAACGAATCAGAAATAATGGCATCCTCGCCGGTCAGCAATGGCTCAAATGCACCGCCATTGGCATCGAAACAGGCCGCATAAAGAATCGTATCTTCGGTATTAAAAAACTTAGAAATTGCCGCCTCTAATTGCTTATGCAAATCTTGCGTACCACAAATAAAACGCACCGATGACATACCATAACCTGAGTTTTCAATGGCTTGGATAGCCGCCTTTTTGATCTCAGGGTGGTCAGACAATCCAAGGTAATTATTGGCACAGAAGTTAAGCACCTCACGGCCATCGGCGATCTTGATTAGCGCATCTTGCGGGGAGGTGATAATGCGCTCGGTTTTATACAGCCCTGCCGCGCGTATATCGCTGATTTCTTGTTGTAGATGTTTCTGAAAGGCTTGATACATAAAAATTCCTTTTTTAATATTATTTGAGTCTGCATTGATAATGCAGATATTAGGACTGCTGATAGGACCAAACTATCAAAGCTGCGCATCATCCTAGCCTTCAGTAAAACTAACGATATGGGAAACCAACGATATGGTGCGAGCAGTGATACTATCTATAACCCCGTAAGCGGTAATTTTATCATTAGCCCATCTCAATAAGTAGCCCAAATAGCTGGTGGATAGGACTATTTTTTTGAAACTATATAGTATTGTTTGGTTATAGTATTGGCCTCAAGGCTGCCTAGTCTTGTCTCTTTAAGCATAAGACATCAACTTGCGCATCTTTGTAATATCGGCTGGCAAGTAACCTCCATCCAACTTACAAGCTTTCAATACAACTAAAATCACTTAGCTCGACCTATACCGAAAAGAGTCACCAAGACGGTCATGGCAGCCACCATTAAAGACAAAAACCCACCATGCCAATGATAGAAGGTATTGACGGATAGATGGCTATATTGCCCTAGATTAAGCTTACAATGGCATTAACACTGACCCAAGATCCCCAAAACAGTTTTTCTTCATAATCACACCTTAGCTCATTGATGGCTATTCATCCTTCGAACTTTCAACAGTCTCTCTTTGAGCCTCAGCGATCAACTCATGAATCTTAGCGCTTTCTTTTAATACACAAGCATCATAGGCAGAGAGAGGCTCGGCTTCCTGCTGTTCTTTTTGCTCTTGTTTGGCTTTTTCTTCTAAATACTTTTGCAGCTCATCTTGCTCATTTGGTTGTGAGTTACCCATGGTTCATTCTCCTGACTATTTAGTTATCCGCTATTCGCCATCCGATTTAGTATAGCGGCTAATCTCGCGTTATTCTCTTCGATATATTTATCACCTAGCGTGATTATCTCAGCCGCTGATTGTACGGTTTCGGGATAGCTCTTAAGTCCACTTTGGATAGCATCACTGCCATTTACTATCATCTTAGCAAGGCTTTCTTTGGTCACTTCAAAATGACACTGCCAACCCATAATCCAAGTGCCAAGCGCTTTATGCTGCGAAGTTTGATAGATAAACCCTTGATTCTCCCATGCCTCCGTTGATGCGATAATACTAGCGCCTTTTGGACAGTCAAAACCATCACCATGAAAGTGAAAGACGGTAAAATCTTGCTTAGGTAAATCCTGTAATAGAGGATGTGATTGTCCTTTGGGCGTCAATCGAATGGGTAACCAACCGATTTCCTTTACGCCAGACGGTTGAACGTTAGCGCCCAAACAATGCGCGATAAGTTGCGCCCCTAAGCAGATACCGATCACCGTTTTTCCAGCATCAATAGCTTGTCTAATAAAATGCTTTTCAGCGATTAGCCAAGGATATTTTTCTTCATCGTGGACGCTCATTGGTCCGCCCATCACGATGAGCCAATCAAAGTGGTCTTGCTCTGGCAAGGAACAGTCATCGTAAGAGCGACTGATATTCATCATATGGTGGTGGCTATTTGCCCATTGTTTGATGAAGCTCAGGTCTTCGTAATCGGTATGGAATAGGGCGTGGATGCGTAGCGTCATTTTATACCTTCGATTAAAGAGCCTTATATTAGCAATAGGGCTTGGTCATCACGTGTAAACCCAGAACATGAACCTAAACCATGAACTCAATAAAAATCATCACGACCAGCATACTTCTTATTGAGCGCCTTTAAAATCGCATAAGTTTCTATATCTATCACGCCCGTTGGATGATGCGGGCGAAAGTGTAATTGAAAGGCATAAATAACATCACGGCTTTTTTTATCCCACTCATCGCTGTTATTTAGTTGATAACCGTAATCGCGAAAGGCTTGCTTAATCTCGGGTATGGTTGCTGCTGCAAACTCATCTTGACTCATAAAGAACTGTTTATCAAATTCATCATACCAAGCGCCAATGCCGTACTCTTTATACAGTCGTTGCCAAGGAAACTTCGCACCGGGATCAATCTTACGCGAGGGTGCCATATCCGCATGACCGATGATGTTTTTTGGTGAGATGTCATATCTCTTTGCTAAGTCTTGTACCAATTGCCCGACTTTTTTAACCTGCAACTCATCAAATTCGACATAGTGCTCATAAGGATGGTAGTCGAGCTTGCCGTTTTTTAAGGCGTTTCGATATTCATGCTTAATGCCAGCATTGACAATCTCGATGCCGATAGAGGTATCGTTTAATATCGTTCTGCCTGCAAAGCCACCATTACCCGCATGCCAAGCACGTTCGTTTTCTGGCACTAAGTTATAGATTTTGTCATCGTCGTTGTTTAAAATCAGGTAATGCGCACTCACATTTCCAGTGGTCAATGTTTTTATAGATCTGGCATTATTGCTCACCGTATAGTGCAGAACGATGGATTTAATACGCTCGCTCTTGCCAGTGGCTTGGTAGGTTTCGCTATCTATGACATAGCTCTCAATGGTGGCTACTTGAGAGGTCGTCACGCAGCCGATTAAGGGCAGTGTAAAGCCACATGCTAATGCTAAAAAGATGTTTTTTGCCATGAAATGCTCGGTTTAAAAGCTAGGTTTTATAAGAATTACTTTAATTCGATTGGGGTTTTTAGATAACTAAAGTCCTTTAGCTGACCTGTAAATAAACTCAGCTGTCCATCACTAAATTTATATAAAACATTCATACTGCTATCAGAGATAATATAACCTGTATCCCAAGGGTTTTTTATAATATCGCCATATGAGTTAAATATAGCTTCGTCATTGGTACTTTCGGGCTTACAAGTAGCAATGTTACTATGACGAATGATCGAGCTACATTGAATTTGATATAGCGTTTTCGTTTTGTTATTAGGTTTGAATTCAAGTATTTTACCTGATTCCCTATCAACGACTACTACCTGATCACCATCGAAGGCAATACCTTCAAGTTGATGAAACTGTGGTTCACCAGAGGTTGTATTGTTATCCCAGTGGGAAGTAATACTTGCAGAGTTTGTCTTAGCATCAAAAGCAACCTCATAAACTATTTGTTCACCAAGTAAATATAATTTATCTCTATTCTTTTGCATTACGGTGATACGCTCAGTGTTTTCAAGGTTATCTAATCCTGTTACTTCGGTGACAATGCCTTTCTTATCAATAAATTTAAAAATGTTGCCAAAAACACCGTCTATGAACATCCAGCCTTGATCATCTATTGCTATGATACTTGAGGGGATATCAAATTCCGACTGAGATGAATAAGAGGGTTTTTGAATATTTTTTCCCATTATATATTGTACTCGCTTAGCTAATTTAGCATCAGACTCTGCTTCAGTAAGTCGCTTACCAGCAAACAAATAAGGGGAGTAATCGGGAGTGACTTGAATAATTGTATTATTAGCAGTTAAAAGTATGTTGCCATCTTTATACTGTTTCATATCAAGTTTTGGATATCGATCTAATTAAACCTTAGTTGTCGTTACTTTGCCTGTTTTATCAACTACGCGCATGCCATAGCCGTTGTTATCAAACAATAAAATATGCTTTTTGTCTGGCGATAACAGTAACTTTCGAGGGGTAGATAGAACGGCATTTTGACTGTCGCCATCAACTGTGCCGTCAAAAAAAGACATGACGGATACATCATCGCTTTCATAAGCATCGTTTTGCTTTATTAATGCCAATGCTGATGTGCAAGAGAGAGCTAATAAAATTGAAACTAACGTTTGTTTTATCATGTTGAAACCTTTCTAATCTTCTTCGCCAAAACCGTTTTCCAACTGTCCTCCAAACACTCAATCGCTAGCCATGGCTCAATTATCTTTGCATCAAATTTCTCTTTTGAGTTCGACAATTGCCATAGCTTCTCTAATGTTGCGAACGGATAAGGTCGCTCGATTAAATAGACAGGCAAATCAGCGTTAATCATGCCATCACGAACGACTTGAAAATACCAACCAGCGATACCTTGTTTGCTCACCCAAGAAGCGATATTGGGTACTTTAGTAAACTGTCCGATTTGGTCATTGATTTTGTAGCAAGGGCGACGCGGTTGAACGATGCGTAATTGCACACTATCTTCACCATTCCCATCAATGACTTCATCTTGCCCATACTGAAAAACGTCGCCAATACAAACCGTCGCTTCCGTCATTTCTGGCATACCACTCACCGCTTCCGTCGTCAGGTTTTCACCTAATGTACCGACACGTACCTTTAAACCAAACTCGGTATTAATCTGCTCATAAGTGGCAGGCGGCAATTGATGAACCGCTTTTAAAGGTCCACCATGATGACGGCGATCCGCTTGCTCATCAGTGGTCAAGCCCATAAAGTTGACAGCGACAGGTGCTTTGATGGGCGCTTTATCAATGGCGCTCATTTGCTCACGGGCGAACGGCATAGCTTTACCAGCACGGACGCAAGTTAAGTTAGCGATATGTAGTGGCAGGGTTTGGTTAAAGTCGGCTGTATTTTTTTGGATGGTAGATTCTATCGATTCTATATTCATAGGTGTTAAGCTCATTGATTTTCCTAATCTATAAAGACTTATTAGGTAAGTGGCTTTGTAGTTGCTAGCATTAATAATGAGTATTATCTTAGCCTAATCATTCGTTTGATTATACGAGTTTAGAGCTTTAAATTTATTAGAGCTTCAAGATTTATTAGGGCTTTAATATTTATTGGGGCTTTAAGCTTATCAGTACATAAAATTTAAATAAAAAAAGACCAGAATAGTCATCTGGTCTTTTTGGTTTTTACAGCGTTATGGCAATAAATAATATTATTTATTTTTATTGCGACGACCTGCTGTTTTCTTTTCACGCGGCACGGCGACCAGCTCAGCCAATTGTTCAGGCGACGACCATAGACCTTCTAAGTCATAGAACTCACGTGCTTGCGGCGTCATCATATGCACGACGACTGCACCCAAATCAATCAACGTCCAGTCAGAATCGATACCGCCTTCACGGCCAAGTGGCATAAAGCCGCCCAGTTTAGCTTCAGCACCGACACTGTCAGCCATCGCACGCACATGGCGTTTAGACGTACCGTCAGCGATGACGATGCGTTCCATCACGTCAGTTAAGTCTGCTACATCCATTACGGTTATGTTTTTAGCTTTCATATCGTCTAGCGCGCTTTCAACAAGGGTCAAGCATTCTTGTAAGCGTTCTTCAGTCATGGTATTGGTCATAAATTTTAATCTCTTGAATCGTAAATATTTAAAATAAAATGGTAAATCGTCAATTTGCATGCATTTATATTGTCCAACTGAGCCTATATAGCCAGTTACATATAAAGACAGGATGAGCAAAATGACAAAGATAAGGCGATTTTAACGGAATTGAGCAGCAGAATATAGCTGATGGGCGATAATATATTGATAAACAGCAGGATTTAGCCATTTAGCTAATGGATTGGGTTTAGTATTGCTTATGATATCATTTATTGGTGGTACAGATGTAATTTGCGTTTCGGCTAAAGGCATTATATTCAATCGATTTTTCGTCTGCTGTAACTGCTGGCGTATTTGGGTACTCGATACTGCGGCGACAGGGCGCGAGTCTATATAAATGTGACCTTGATGGTTGTTTTTTAGGACACCGCTGTCTGTTAAGTTTTGAGAGGTGGGCGTTAATAACTCAGTGGCTAAACTGACGGTTAAGTGTTGCAGCTGCACGGATAATTGGGATTGTAAGTGAGCCTGCAAAACAGACATATCTTGTGTGACTAAATCTTTATCAACAAGGTTTGTATTAATGTCAAAAAAGCTTTTATTGATACTAAGGCTATCGTCACGGTCAAAAACCCATAGATTGACGTAATCTGTGAGTTGTAAACCCTCTTTCCATTTATCTAAACTACGCGCGCTGTCCATGCCCATAATAAATATCAAACTGTCATGCGGGTAGCGGGCGCGCAATGTCTGCATACTATCGATAGTATAGACAGGCGGCGTCTGCCACAGCTCAAGCTCATTAATCTGTAGCGGTGTATCTTGGGTTGCGAGCTTTAGCATGGCTAAGCGGTGCTCAGGGTCTGTGCTATTTTCTTTAAAAGGCGAGCGCGCATTGGGTAGCAGCGATACATGCAGCGCGCGCTGTTGCTGCTTCGCTATCGGCAATAAGTATTGATAAACGTACAAGGCCATTTGCAAATGACCATTATGCACAGGATCAAATGAGCCACCCAAATAAGCACGAATGGCAGGGGCAATCGAATATTGATATTTCTTTTTTTGCTTAAAATTAATCTCTGGCATAGATACGCTAAAAAAATAAATTGATATGGATAAAGTAGGTTAAGCGAGCAATTGAGCAAGCAAGCAAGTCTTATATTGTAGAGTGCAAGTAGGCAGCTGTCATTAATATAGTTAAAGCAATTAAAAAAACCATACAGTGCTACTGGGATAAATTTTTCGAAGCCTCTGGAGCGTAAAGCGCCCAGCAAATGAGGAAGATTTATTTTAGTAGCACGTGGCTGTGGCTATCAGCCTATTGATTTTGCTCTGCCTTGACTATAGCGCTTAAAAGCCATAAAAAATAGCCAATAAAAAACCGACCATCATGGTGATAGTCGGTTAAATATAGAATGATTACGCATAAATTTTAACGCAATTAAATCGCGTCGCTATGCGCTTGAATGGCGGTAAGGGCGATGGTATAGATAATATCATCGACCAATGCACCACGTGATAAGTCATTGACGGGCTTATTCAAACCTTGCAACATCGGACCGACACTGACCACATTGGCGCTACGTTGCACCGCTTTATAAGTGGTGTTACCCGTATTAAGGTCTGGGAAGATAAAGACGTTTGCTTGTCCAGCAACCGGTGAGTCTGGCGCTTTTTGTTTACCGACGCTCATCACAGAAGCCGCATCATACTGCAACGGTCCATCAACGGCGAGATGCGGGGCACGCTCGCGGACGATTTGGGTCGCACGAATGACCTTTTCAACATCAGCACCGGTACCTGAAGCACCTGTTGAATAGCTAATCATGGCAACTTTTGGATTGATACCAAAGGCTGCCGCCGACTGCGCCGACTGAATAGCAATCTCAGCCAATTCTTCGGCAGTCGGGTCAGGATTAATAGCGCAATCACCATATACCACCACTTGCTCTGGTAATAGCATAAAGAAAATTGACGAAACTAAAGAATACTGCGGCGCCGTTTTAATCAACTGGAACGCTGGGCGTACGGTGTTGGCAGTAGTATGAACGGCACCAGAGACTAAGCCGTCAACTTCGTCCATCTCCAACATAGTCGTACCCAAATAGACGGTGTCTTTTAGGTATTCGGCGGCGACTTCGGCATTGGTTTTACCCTTACGGCGTTCAACGACGGCAGCGATATATTTGTCCATATCAAGGGTGTCAGGGTCGATGATTTCCAGACCTTCTGGCAAAATCAAGTCGCGGTTTTTGGCCACTTGCTCGACATCGCTACGCTTAGCGAGTAATACACAATTGGCAATACCGCGGCTTTGGCAGATACAAGCTGCTTCGACCGTACGTGGTTCAGAGCCCTCTGGCAGTACGATACGTTTTTTGGCACTTTGCGCTTTTTTGACCACTTGATGACGAAATGCCGATGGTGACAGACGCGGCTCATGATTGCGACTAAAGTATTCTTTAATCCAACTGAGATCCAAGTGTGCTGCTACATAACGCGCCACTTCTTCAGCACGTTCGGTGTCATCGCTTGGAATCTCAGCGCTCATATGGACAAGGCTTTGTACGGTCTCGTAGCTGTCATCTTCGACGCTCATGACTGGGATACCAGTTTTGAGTGCGGATTGCCAAAGCTCAGCCACCGTCGGACTGGGCACGACGCCGCCTGTTAAGACCAGTCCAGCCAATGGAATGCCGTTGATGCAGGCGAGTCCAGCAGCTAATAACAAATCATCACGGTCACCAGGTACGACGATAAGGGTGCCACGTTTAAACACTTCATCGACGCGTGCAACCGAGCGGGCGGTCAAACTGATACGATTAATCCGGCGTGATTTTGCTTCACCGACATTTAGCCAAGTAGCATCAAGCTCAGCGGCGATATCCCAAGTACGAGGTACAGATAGCGAGTCACTAAACGGCACCACACCGATTAAGCGGAATTGTTCGGTATTGAAGTGTGGCGATAGGCGCTGGACTTCTTGCATAAAGCCGCTGTCCAAGCTCACAATCGATTCACCAGGGGCAACGATTTGATTTTCTAAGGTGCTTTGCGTATTCGGCAAGTCATGCATACGCATTAAGATACAGCCTAAAGTACGGTCGCTTGCCATACCACCAAATTCACGAGCATGGACATCAAGCTTATCGGCTAAATAGGCAGGTTTACTAGTATCAGCGGTGCTAACAAAGATGATTCTGGCATCTAGTGCATGGGCAATCGCACGGTTGATTTGTGAGGCATAAGAGGTCTCAGTGGTCGATACCAAGCCTTCGCAGATCACTACATCGTAATCATCGCCGAGGGTATGATAGTTGACGACCACTTCTTCCATTAAGTCATCAAGGTTGTCGTCGCCAATCATACGCTCAACCCGTTGACGGCTGATAGATTTAGGTGGCGTCAGACCAAATGCATGCATGGCTAACGCGCTCGAGCTGTCTAAACTGTTTTGCTTATCAAGCGTATCGTCTTGCAAAAACGGCTTCATAAAACCCGCTTTGATACCGTTATAATCAAAAGCACGAATCAAGCCCAAAGCGGCTGACGTCACACCGATACCGCGACTGATTGGCACAAGTAAAATAGTTTGCATAATATATCCTACTGTTTATTATTTTTTTCAAGAAAAGCTCAACCTTTTGCATATAAGAAGTCATTTACACTTCTTATATGCAGTAGGATGAGTCTTATTGTAGACCTAATGCTGCACGAGTTTCTTGGGCGATACGGCACTCTTCGTCAGTTGGCACAACCCACAGCTCAATGCTGCTATCGTCAGTGTGGAAACTGCCTTCTTTGCCAGCATATAAGTCAGCGTTCTTATTGGCATCTACTTTGATACCAAAATGCGGCATCATCTCTAAAATACGTGTACGCGTGGTAACAGAGTTTTCACCAATACCACCGGTAAAGACAATACCTGTAAATTTGGGTAGGGCACAGCTTAGACTGGCAAGGTATTTAGCAACGCGATAGCAGAACATCTCAATAGCAAGCATTGCATCTTCGTGTCCTTCATTAGCGGCTTGCTCAACGGTACGCAAATCATTCGATAAGCCTGAAATGCCAAGCAGACCACTTTCGTTATTGAGCATTTTATCAATTTCTTCTAAGCTCATGCCCAATTGACGCTTTAGATGGATGTGTAGGCTAGGATCGACATCACCACTACGCGTACCCATCATTAAGCCTTCAAGTGGCGTTAAACCCATGCTAGTATCAAGGCTTTTACCATCGTAGACAGCGGTCGCTGAACAGCCGTTACCTAAATGCGCAGTCAACCAACCATGTGGTCCTTCCGCGCTAGTAATCTCGCTGGCGCGTTCTGATACATAAGCGTGCGAGGTACCATGGAAGCCATAACGACGGATTTTATGTTCTGAATAAAGTGCTTTTGGTAGCGGATAACGGAAAGCGACAGGTGGCATGGTTTGATGGAAAGCGGTGTCAAATACTACGACTTGCGGAATATCAGGATAAATGGCTTGCACCGCTTCGATACCCAAAGCGTTAGCAGGATTGTGTAGGGGCGCCAATACTTTCAAGCGTTTAACTTCTTGTAAGACATGATCATCAACTTGCACGGCTTCTGAGTATTCACGGCCGCCATGTACCGCTCGGTGACCAACAGCGATGAAGTGATACTGTTCAAGTAGGGCAAGGATTTTTTGTAAAGCGAGTTCATGACGACCACCAGGGATAGCAATCTCAAGTTTTTCACCGTTCAAAGCAGTATGTTTAATACGAGCAGTATCAAGACCTAAGTTTTCTGCAAGACCAGTGATACGAGTGCTTTCATCATCACTAATCAAGGCATATTTGATTGAAGAGGAGCCGCAGTTCAGTACCAAAGTAGGATTGGTTAGGGTCGATGTTTCAGAGTTTTTGTCATCAAAAGTGGTGGTTACGCCAGCGCTCATACTCTATCCTTAGATTATATTTCATAAAGGGTAATCATCATCGATGACCACCTGTTAAATAAACGAAAACCAGCTATATTTTGCTGGTATATGCCAGACAGCTGACATAGGCAAACAATCATACGGCTGATTTACATCATGCTTGGGCTATGAATGTTTCCAAGGCTTTTTAAATACTTCTTAATGCCTTTAAGCGTTAATCGGAAGCCCATTAGCGCCTCGTCACAGCCGCAAGGGTTGAGTATAATGTACCATAATTTTGAAGTTATACCACGATAACTATAAGGTTTTAATAAGCAATCTTCTAACTGTTCAATACAAGTGTACACCGAGGCTAGCCAGCGTTTCACAGCTATGGCAAAATAAAAACCCCCTTTATAAAAATTGTAAGTAAGTTTGTCTAAGTTTATCCTAGCTTGATAAAGAAATGTTTATACACGGGATTTCAGTTAGCAAGATCGTCTATTGATATAGTTGATTCACTTTAAAAAATATACAGTGCTGCTAGGATGATTTTTTCGAAGCTTCATAGCTATATTTTTGCAAATTTATTCAGCAATCAGACTGCGTAGGCGCACAGCTTTATGGAATAATGCTATGATTAAAAAATGGTCATCTTTTTCCTGTTGTATGCTGGCTTCATTTTCACTGATAGCGATTTTTATCCTATTCAAACCATTGCAAGATTAAGGTCATCCATTCTATGTTTACTGTAAAACGCACCTCAAAAACTGAATGCTCTAACGCCGTCACTGGTGTCAGTCGCCCTGCTATTTATAAATTAATACTCGGCACTACTGTCCTGATAGGCGTTACAGCCTTAAGCGGCTGCGGGCAAAAAGGCGATTTATATCTTGTAGAATCCAGTAGCCAAACAGTTCGAGATAGCGCTGCGATACTTGATAGTGGTAATAATCCACAGGATGATACTGCCTTTGCTGGCATTGACGATGATAACCAAGCTACAGACTATCAAAATACGGATAATTTTAAGCTGCCTGAACCCAGTAACGACCCTAACGATTATTAATTTTTACGAAACAATAAAGCGGTTAAAGTACTTTTTGAGACTGTTTTAACACTTTATTTTCACCTTGTTACCCTGATTATATTCGAGATATTTATATGAGTCATTCTGAGCAAAAAGCTGGCGAAACAGTCACCACCCATACTGAGCAAGGGTTCTATATTAATCCTGAAGCCTTAACTACCCACTTGCCTGCGTTGCACTATCGCAATGACGCCTTGCATATGGAGCAAGTTAGTATTAATGAGGTGGTCAAACACTACGGTACGCCATGTTATGTCTATTCAAAACAGGCGATATTAGATGTTTATCAATCTTACACCGATAGCTTCTCCAGTTTGAATCATCAGATTTGCTATGCGGTGAAAGCAAACTCTAATCTAGCGGTGCTTGGCGTGCTAGCAGAAGCAGGAGCAGGGTTTGATATTGTCTCTCGCGGTGAGTTGATGCGCGTATTAGCCGCCGGTGGCGAGGCGTCACGGGTAGTATTTTCAGGCGTTGGTAAGACTTATAGCGACATTGAATATGCTCTTACCCAAGGTATTAGTTGCTTTAACGTCGAGTCCATTAGTGAGCTGACGTTAATTAATGAAGTGGCGGCGCAGTTGAATAAGAAAGCACCGATATCACTGCGGGTCAATCCAGATGTTGACGCCAAGACGCATCCATATATCTCGACAGGACTAAAAGACAATAAGTTCGGTGTTGCCCACGAAGACGCGATAGCCGTCTATCAACAAGCAGCGGAGCTGTCTCATATCAACATCGTTGGTATCGACTGTCATATTGGCTCACAGCTTACTGAAGTAGAGCCATTCGTAGCAGCGTTGGACAAAATAATTGAGCTGGTGCATAGCTTACGTGAAAAAGGCATTGAGCTACGTCATATCGATTTGGGTGGCGGCTTAGGGGTGCGCTACATCGATGAAACGCCAGTGTCTATCGGTGAGTTTGCAGCTGCGTTATTACCGAAGCTTAGCGAGCTTGGCTTGACGGTATTTTTTGAGCCGGGTCGTAGTATCGTTGCTAATGCGGGTGTTTTATTGACGCAAGTTGACGTATTAAAACCAACTGAACATAAGAACTTTGCCATTGTCGATGCGGCGATGAATGATTTGATTCGTCCAGCGCTGTATCAAGCAGAAATGGCAGTGATTCCAAGCGTCTTACCTAGCGATGGTATTGATACTGACGGCACACAGCCATGGGATATCGTTGGTGCTATTTGTGAAACGGGTGACTTTTTGGCGAAAGATCGTCTATTGTCGCTCGCGACAGGCGATATTTTGGCAATCACGGGTGCTGGCGCTTATGGTTTTACCATGAGTAGCAACTATAACTCGCGTCCACGTGCCAGTGAAGTGATGATTGCCGATGATCGCCATCAGCTGATTCGTCAGCGCGAGACCATTGAGTCGTTATATGCGAGTGAAACATTGTGGCAAGGCTGATTTAATTGGCAAGCGGTAGTTGAAACACCTCAAAAACGATACAGTGCTACTAGGATAAATTTTCTAAAGCCTCTGTCACGCTTGCGAACAGTAAGCTAGCAAAATGGTTACCAGTAGCACGTGAGTATTAACTACCACCTACTAACTATCAACCTACTAACTATCAACCTACTAACTATCAACCTACTAACTATCAACGTTTCTTTTTTACTATGCCTTGACCATGAATAGCATGATCAAAAACGCATTATATTTGACGTTTAAAACCAACCCATTATCGAGATGATAGTGGGTTTTTTTATGGCAGGCCCTGATCGAATGTATGAATATTAAGAGATGAATATAACTTGGCATTTGATGACGGTGATAGTTATGATTGTAACTGACAGCGTGCTAATATAAGACATACATAAAAATAGGATAGGGTATCAGGGATATGCTAATAGAATTTACTAAGATGCATGGGCTGGGCAATGACTTTATGGTCATCGATTTAGTGACTCAGCGCTTAGAGTTGACCAAGGATTTGGTACAGTTATTGGGTGATCGTCATCTAGGTATTGGTTTTGATCAGTTGCTGGTAGTCGAGCCACCGATGCGCCCCGATGTTGATTTTAGCTACCGTATTTTTAATACCGATGGTACGGAGGTCGAGCAGTGCGGCAATGGCGCGCGCTGTTTCGCCCGTTTCGTACAAGCGCGCAAACTGTCATTTAAGCAGCGCCTGCGCGTTGAGACCGCAAGTGGTATTATCTCGTTGACCACCGACCGCTACGGCTGGGTAGAAGTCGATATGGGCAAACCGAAGTTTGAGCCAAGCGAAATTCCTTTTACACCAAGAGCCACGACCAAAATTCAGAATGCTTATCATTTGGACGTTAATGGCACGCCTGTGCAGCTGTATGTCGCCAATATGGGCAATCCACATGCGGTGATTAAAGTCGATAATGTACTCGATGCAAAAGTTGAAACCTTGGGCAAAGCCATCGAATCGCATCCCGCCTTTCCAGAGCGCGTCAATGTCGGTTTTATGCAAGTAATGAACCAACGTCATATTCGTTTGCGAGTTTATGAGCGCGGTGTCGGTGAGACGCAAGCCTGTGGTACCGGCGCTTGTGCAGCCGTTGCCATCGGCATACGCGAAGGCTGGCTTGACGAAGGCGAAGATATACGCGCACAGCTTTATGGCGGCAGCATGGTTATCAAATGGCAGCCGGGCTATTCAGTCATGATGACGGGACCAACTGCTTTTGTTTATGAAGGCGTATTTAGCCCAGACGGTCTGATGGCACAAGCGGGCATCAAGCCCAATCCAGAAGGCTAATTGGAAATGATAAGCAGCATTTATTTGCTGCTAGATAAATAGCATGGTTATTTCTAATATGGTGATGTCTAATAAAAAAAGTCAGTCTACAGAGCTAAAAGTAGAGCCGCAAGCATGGCTATCTGCAGAATTAGCCATCACCATAGAGGCAGATGCGGCGCTACGCGAATTACTAGCGCCTGTGCATCGTTGGCTGAATGTCTTGTCCGTGCGTAATCACTCGCCACATACATTGGCGGCTTATTTTGCTGGCTTAAACCAACTGGCGCTGTTTCTGCGCGGTAAACGCCTAACATGGACGCGCTGTGATAAGCGTCAGTTAGCCCAGCATATTAGCCAGCGCCTCGATGAAGACAAGCTGGCACTTGCCAGCGTCCAGCAAGAGCTGTCGGCTATCCGCCATTTTTATGGTTGGCTGATTGAAGAGGATCTGGCACGTATTAACCCAACGACGGGCTATCAACTTAAGCGCAGCCCTAGACCATTACCGTCTATTGCTGACATAGATTTATTGACCCAATTACTTGACCAAGAAATCCCTGATACATCCGAACAAGCGCGCTTATGGTTGCGTGATAAAGCGATGTTTGAATTGCTTTATAGTAGTGGTCTACGCGTCGGCGAGCTGGTGGCGCTGGATATGGCAGATGTGGACTTGTCTGATTTACGAGTACGCGTGACGGGTAAAGGTAATAAGACGCGCTTGGTGCCGTTAGGCGCAAAAGCGGCAGAGGCGATTAGCCGTTATTTGCCACACCGTAATCTATGGGTAGAGCAGATGGATAGTGCATTATTTATTAGTGAAAAATTAGGCACACGTTTGTCAACGCGGGCGGTACAACAACGCCTAAAAGTCGCAGCCACACGTGCGGGTATCGCCCAAAATATGTATCCCCATCTATTACGCCATTGTTTTGCTTCCCACATGCTATCGGGTAGCGGCGACTTACGTGCTGTCCAAGAAATGCTCGGGCATAGCGATATTAGTACCACCCAAATCTATACCCATGTTGATTTCGCTAAGCTCACGCAAGTCTATGACCGCGCCCATCCACGCGCCACTCATGCACAGAAAGAGAGCGATTCAACCACTTAATTTTAAAAGTTTCTTTTATTAAGAACCCCCTTTATCAAAATCTGCTTTATCAAAAACTCCTTTATAAAAAAACAGCCTTACGCCAACCGATGACAGTCAAAAATAGGCATCTTTTGTCGCCCTTGTTCTTGGGCGAACTTATCTAAAGTCGCTAAGACAACTTGATAATTTTTATCTTCTTCAATGATCGCTGACTTGTTCAACTCGCTACTCTCATAGCTATCGATAATGGTTCCGTCAAAAGCGGTGATTGCAGTATGTCCCCATGTCTGACGAGTATCACCATCTTTATAAGCGTGGTCACCGCCTTGTGCTGCGCCAATGACCATACACTGGCTGTCTAAAGCCCTTGCTCTCAACAGTAGTTCCCAGTGTGCCTGTCCCGTTAGGTAAGTAAAGGCTGACGGTGCACTTAATAGTTCTGCACCCGCTTGCCGCAGACGCTGCGCTAATGCTGGAAAACGCAAATCAAAGCAGACCATCATGCCGAGCTGGTAGACTACATCGTCTAAATCGAGCGCTGCTACGACCGTTTGTGTACCCGGCTCAAAGGTGGCCGCTTCATTATAACTGCCTTGCTTATCGGCAACCGTCGCGGTGAATAAGTGAATTTTGTCATAACGTGCGACTCGCTTACCATCGGGTGCAAATAGCTGACTAACTTGACGTAGCCTACCATCAGGTACAGTCATTCCATCTGAGCGATAAGGGCAGGGCAATGAGCCTGCTAGCACGTAAATACCATAACTACGTGCATAATCTGCTATCGTCGCTGACAGCGCATCAAAGCGCTCTGCGGTGGCAAATTGTTTGCCCATACTACAGCAGTTTTCCGGTAAAACGACAAGCTGTGCGCCTTGCGCGCGCGCATCGATAATAGCGGCTTTTATATCAGCTAAGTTTTTTTCTATGTTTTGCTGGCTATTCATTTGGATGGCCGCAACGGTTAGCTGTTTATTGTTAATAAGGTTACTCATAACATGATTCTCAGTATTTTAAGTTCTATATATTTCTGATGAGCTATTCTCTAAATTTATCGTTATTGATGACTTTTGCGTTACTTAAGCTGCGAATACTTGTATGCAAGTGTTGGCATGCATAAGCTTTTATAAAAGAGCTCTTAAAGGATTTTTAGAAGCCTACTGTCATAAGCCTAAAGGGCGCTTATCTGAGTAGGGCATAAATTATCATAGCAAAATTGTCATAAAAAATGCTATCGTCATGTCCTGATAAGGTTAAACCGCTGTCTTCATCAGCATAACATAGACAATGTCACCACGATTGGAGTGTAATAAGCTACCTATGAGTATGTCGTTCGGATTGGCGACCACGCTAAGCACCTCACAAAAACTGACCCCGCAAATGCAGCAAGCCATTAAATTGCTGCAACTCTCTAGTCTTGAGCTCGCGCAGGAGGTTCAGGCGAAGCTGGATAGCAATCCATTACTCGAACGTATCGAGGATGATGAAGATGAGTATGAAAGTAATGATAAGGCGATAAATGAGTTTGGCGAGCCGTTAACGTTAGATACTTGGAATCAGAATGCTGGTATTGATTCGTTTACTACACCCTCTACCTCTAATAATAATGACGATAGTTTTGAATATGAGGATAGTATTAGCGATAGCTTTGATAAATTACAGCAAGCCAGTTTTGACGATGATGCCATAGACAGTTATGCGCTGGATGGGGACGACTATAGCAGCTTTGACAGCTCTAATTTAAACAATGATAGCTTTGATACAGTCAGTACGGGTAGCGCATCCACTGCATTAGCACGCCCAGATTCTGATGATTTTGATAGCTATCAAGGTAGCACAAACGCGATGATTCAAGACCATGTGCGCTGGCAGCTGAACTTTAAGCATCTCTCAGAAATAGATATGCTAATCGCTGAATATTTAATGGACTCTATGGATGATATGGGCTTTGTTCGGCTTGATATCGACGAGTTGTTGCAAAGCTTTGATACCATGGCAAGCTTTTATCAATGGGGGAATCGTGTTGAACATGATGAAATCATGGCGGTATTGCGTATGATTCAGTCGTGTGATCCGCTGGGTGTTGGTGCGCGAAATCTAAGTGAATGCCTAGCCATTCAGTTGTCCAAGCTCGATGCTAACACTGGCTATTTAAGAGAAGCCCAAGCGCTATTGTCAGCCGGTGAGCATTTGGTCAGTAATAATATTAAGGCACTGATCGAGCTGACAGGACTCGCTGCTGAAGACATCACACCTGCCCTCAATCTGCTGCGCACTTTAAATCCTTCACCCGGCTTGCTATTCCAAAGCCGCCAGCCTGAATATACTCAGCCGCCAGACAGCTATGATATTCCTGATGTACTGGTGACGCCTATCCGTCGTCGTGATACTAATAAAATTACCGAATCCTCCTCACAAGAAGATGGTTGGTACGTGCGCCTCAATCCTGACACCTTACCGAAACTGCGGGTCAATCAAGAATATGCCAACCTAGTTAAGCGCGGTGATGACAGCCCTGACAATCAATATCTGCGTGAAAATCTCACCGATGCGCGGCTATTTATTCGCAGTATCGAAGAGCGTAATCAAAACCTACTCAAAGTGGCGACCAGTATCGTGCGCTATCAGCAAGAATTTTTGCAGTACGGTGCAACTGCTATGCAACCGCTTATTTTAAAAGTCATCGCAGAAGAAGTAGACCTACATGAATCTACCGTCTCGCGTCTGACCACCAGTAAGACTATTTTGACCCCGCAAGGATTGTTTTCGCTAAAGCACTTTTTTTCATCTCACGTCAGTAGCACGGACGGTGATATCTCCTCAACTGCTATCAGTGCCATGATTAAACAGCTAATAGCCGATGAAAATCCCAAAAAGCCATTATCGGACAGTCGTATCAAGGACTGTTTATTAGCAGATGGTATCGATATCGCCAGAAGAACGGTTGCCAAATATCGCGAAGCGATGAATATTGGCTCGTCTACCCAGCGTAAACAAAAATATTAACTGTCTTAATTCAACGAGTTATCAGTAGAGACATGCAGTCGTCAATATACTTTAGAGTAAATATAAAAAATAAAATTTTTTGATTATATAGAAACATTCAAGAAACAACCGTTTTTATTACATTTACTTACAATATACCGTCTTGCTACTAGGCGGTTTTCATGACAAATTAGAGTCATACCAACAACGAAATCTAAGTGTCGATTTAGCATAGTTATTTATATCAATAACAAAAGAGACTATAAAAGGATACGTTAGTATTTTCCTAAAAGCATTGGTACTAAAGGCGCTAACATTAAATATATTAGATAAGTTGGTGGTAAGGCAGGGTGATAAAGGCAGGAATGCTAGCTCATCTGTTGATTGTAAGTAACAATAAAAGGACGATAATATGAATGTTTCTATCAGTGGTCACCATATCAGTGTTACCGATGCCATGGACACAGCAGTTCGCGAAAAACTTGAAAAAGTAGAGCGTCACTTTGATCAGATTCAAAGTATTCAAGTGATATTGTCATTAGATAATAGCGGTGCGAGTGATGGCGGTCAAAAGAGCCATAAAGCTGAAGCGATTATGCGAGTCTCGGGTAAAGAGATGTTCGTCCAAGCATGTGAAGATGATATGTATAAAGCCATAAATGAGATGGCAGACAAGCTTGATAGACAAGTACGCAAATATAAAACCAAACTGGAGAGTAAAAAGACACAGGGTGCAGGGCGTGATGGACGCTATGAAGATCTGACGACTGCTGAGGCAGCTCCGGCAGTTTAGCCTTAATGTCGTGTTAGCTTTGCTGTTATAGATGCTTAATAAGTTGTAGCTTATAAATAAATAGTATTAATAACAAATTTATTAAGCCCATCTATTCAACATAGTACTGTA
>NZ_NEXU01000050.1:0-18104 GCF_002224105.1 Psychrobacter sp. DAB_AL32B
AAAAAAAGACCTCTAACGGATAGTCGTTGAGGTCTTTTTTATAGTCGTTTTTTACAGACAGTCTCTTAAAAATAACGGTTTAATTGACTATCAAAAAAAGCTAGCCGCCGCCCACTGCTTGAACTACTTCGATATTCATCCCTTCAGCAATACGAATTTGCTCAAGCTCACTCTTTGGAATCAGTTCACCATCGACTTCGACTGCATAGCGACCGTTACTGAGTCCCAATTCATTAATGACCAGTTGTACCGTTTGATGAGTGGTTTGTAGTTTTTTACCATTCACAATAATATTGCTCATAATATATACTCCTTAAGTATTCAGAATTCCTTTTTTGCTAATCTATATTTATCGTATTGATTACTGCCGATTGCATGGTTAGCAAAATATTTGCAACCTCTAAACGGATACATTACTTAAGCGAAACGTCGACACTGTCAGCCACAACCAACCAGCAATCATAAGAACGCCACCGATAGGGGTAATCGCCCCAAACCAACGCGGCGCGCCAAGTGTCATCGCATATAAACTACCAGCAAAAATAATCACGCCAATCTGTAGTAACCATGCCGTCGCTTGGGTCGCATAATTAAGACGAATCAGTATGCCAACGAGCAATAATCCAAGCCCATGTATAAACCAATATAAAGTCGCCGTCTGCCACCATTCGAGCTGCTGAGTGCTGACCATAGCTTTGAGACCATGAGCACCGAAAGCGCCTAAAGCAACGGCGATAGCCATATTAATCGCCGCGATACCTATCCAATTTAGCATGGCAAAACTCGTGTTATTGATTGGGGCTTTTTATATCGGAGAGTCAAACGTTTACTGAAGATCATCTGGCAAAATAACACTATCAATGGTCATCGCCTCGCGGATTTTATCCATGGCATTCTTTTCGATTTGGCGTACGCGTTCTGCAGAGATAGAATAGACTGCTGCCAATTCGTGCAAGGTTGATTTTTGCTCGGACAGCCAGCGCTGCTCGACGATATCACGTGAGCGATCGTCTAAGGTATCCATCGCAGCAATTAAGGCTGATGAGTTGTTTTCTTCCCAGTCAGACTCTTCGACAATCTCGGCAGGGTCGATGCCGTCTTCTAAAAATAATTGCGGCGCATAGCGTCCGTCGTCGTCATCACTCGATTGCGCTTCAAATGACGCATCGTACGAAGTCAGACGCGATTCCATCTCCAGCACTTGCTTGCGGGTAACATTTAAGTCATTGGCAATCGCATCGGCTTCTTCAAGCGTCAACTGGTTGTTGGTCTTTTTTAGACTGCGTAAATTAAAGAACAATTTACGATGCGCCTTGGTAGTCGCGACTTTAACAATTCGCCAGTTACGAATGACAAACTCATGAATCTCCGCTTTAATCCAATGCACCGCAAACGATACTAGACGTACGCCTTTATTAGGATCAAAGCGTTTCACTGCTTTCATTAATCCTAAATTACCTTCTTGGATTAAATCCGCTTGTGGCAAACCATAACCTGAGTAACTACGTGCAATATGAATCACAAAGCGTAAATGCGACATCACGAGCAGACGTGCAGCTTCCACATCACCTTCATCATAATAGCGATGAGCAAGCTCCTGCTCTTGGGTCGGCGTCAAAATAGGAATTTGGTGTACAGTATTAATATAGGCGCCCAAGTTCACCCCAGGCGCGGACAAATGCGTTGGCATAGCAGGTACTAAATCACGCGTGCTAGTGTCTTCAAACGCACTGGCATCATAAGGTGGACGCTCAGCAGCAGCTTTCAATGCCGCATCACGTGCTTCATTTATTTCAGGAGCGACGCTGTCTTTTTTACGTGTTGGTGCAGCGTTAGTAGAGGTATTAGCCATATTCTTGACCTTGGTTAAATAGATAAGCAAACAGTCAGATAAAATCTTTATAGTGGTAATTGTAAAGGATAGCGACGCTTAGTTGCTATCAGTTTTGGTAATGATGAAGTGATATATTGTATCAACAGAATATTTAGATTTGCTAGCCACGGCACCTTCGTTAGCTAATACCGTTGCTTGATTGATTACCAATGATAGCGGGTTAAGCGCGTCTGTTCGCAGGCTTTGTTGACAAAAAGCCATAATATCTGCTTGAGAGTTTGGGTCAGTGGCGACTACGTATAATGATTCGCCAGTTGCCACATTACGTAGCGCCACTTTAGTTTTTAACAACGGCATTGGGCAGGCGAGTCCACGACCATCTACCAAATTTTTGATATTAAGGACAGGTTTGCTTAAGTCTTTTATATCGTTGAGGTTGATTTCATTATTATTGTCTGTTGGTAGTAAGCCTAGCAGCTGCATTATCGATTGCTGCTCTATTTCAGACAAAGTCTCTGCCAAACATATCGGATAAGAGGCTCGTACCATGATGGCTTGGCGATCAGCGGACATAAAATAAACCTTTAAAGTATCTATAATGAAATTTTATACTCAAATCTAATATTTAAGTTTGAAATATTTATTGGTTTCGATGTTCTACTATTTCGTGGCTGTTCTTTTACGATGCAGCATGTATCATGGCCTGCCATTATAGCAAATTGCCGCTCGTCAATTGCAGTTGAATATAGTCATCATAATATTTGATCAATCAGAACGACTGGTGAGCATGGGTTTCTAGATTTTCCTAATAGACGTGCTCAATAGGTTTACATAGTCATGTTGCGCAATAGTGACGCCCTGCGGAGTTATTGGTAGCGAAACGCAGACTGCAATTGACCTTGAATAGACAAGATCGTATAGTCAAAAGGACGTTATGATTACTCGCATAGGATACGCACTTGTATTACTCTAAAAGACAATCGATGCTTGAGAAACCAGTCATGAATGCACAGGATAAAAGTGTTGTCACTCATTATTCAAACATGCAGACATGGTCGTTCTCTAAGCTTGTAAATCGCCATCTGTCGCCAACGCTTGCGCTGAAATTAGCAGTATCATCACTATTGTTAGCCTGTACAAGCGTAGCCTATAGCAAGAGCCAAGCTGTGCCATTGAGCTATGATTCGTGGCAATCGACTGGCACAGAAGAGTTGAATTTGCCTAACCTGCGCGGTCAAGGACTGAGCTTCGACGAACAATATCAGAATAAATTGCTTGGCGAATGGTCATTAAGAAATATCAATGGTAGCGTGAAAATGGAGCATGACCCTTGGATTCAAGAAACCGTCAAAGAGATGACTTGGCGGCTAAATGCGCAAGCGCGCCAGCAAGCACCGCTCGGCTTAGTGATTATTGATAACCCCAGTATTAATGCGTTTGCTGCACCAGGTGGTGTCATTGGTCTGAATACAGGAACGATATTGGCCGCCCATAGTATGGATGAGCTTGCTAGCGTTGTAGCTCATGAGGTGGCTCATATTAGCCAGCGTCATTATGAGAGCAGTGTTGATGAGCGCAAAAAAGCCTTACTGATGCAAATAGGCGGTGTGCTCGCTGCGATTGCCGCATCCGCTGTCGATGGTGATGCGGCAGCGGCAGTGATGATGGGTAGCCAAACTGCCACTATGAATAGCAACATGGCTTTTAGCCGTAATAATGAGCGTGAGGCTGATCGAGTTGGTATGCAAATTATGAACCAAGCCGGTTACGATCCACGGGCGATGCCGCGTTTCTTTGCTACCATGAATCAGAAAAGCCAGATGAATCAGACCGCCAATCAGTTCTTACCCAGTTTTATACGCTCGCATCCATTGAGCAATGAGCGCTTAAGCGAATCGCAAAGTCGTGCTCAACGTTATAATTCGTTGCCATTGAATCAGCAGCAGCGCCATCAAGCGTTGTTTGATCTGCTGCATTGGCGCGTACAAAGTACGGGTAAGCATGTCTCTGAAACGGCATTGACGACTGCGGCAAAGAATAGCGTTGGGGCAAAGTTGGCGCTGATGCATTGGTATGGCGAGCAGCAACGTTTTAAAGAGGCCAACGATGTGTTTGTTGAGCTGTCAGCCTTACCAGCTGCAAAGCGCCAAGTGTTAGAGCCGTTATTATCCATTACCCAAAGCCAAATTCTAACTGAGCAAAATAAATGGCAACAGGCTGCTGAAGTGCTAGAAAGTCAGCAGCGCCTTTATCCAGAGCGCCGTGATTTACGTCTGTATTTAGCGGAGGCATTAACCAACAGCAATCAGCCAACCAAAGCGCAAGCATTACTCAAGCCATTGACCGAGCAGCAGCCCAGTGACCGCTATGCTTGGCAGAGTTTGCAATTGGCCAATGAAAAACTGGCAAAAACCACAGACTCACCGCTGCTTGCAAACATCGCAACGATTAATGCGCTTCGCTATCGCAGTCATGACCAGCTGTGGAGTGGACGCTATGAGCGCGCGCTGACTTCTTTGACACAAGCCAAACAACTGACGGCAAAGTTGCAAAATACGGCCCAAGCCAGTAGCGCGCGTCCGATACTCGCCAATATCAATGCCGAAATCAAAGCAGTAAAAACCGCCAAAGACTTTAAGCCTTAGGCGGTTATTTGTAGAGTTTGAGGTTCATACAAGGTTTTATAATAGAATGGCTTGATGGTAGCTATTGATCACTGATTTTAATAAAAGCCAGCTTTCATTTTACCAATCTTGCAGTCTCTATTAGCCTTGCAATGCCTCTTTGATCAGTTTTGAGATTAAGGCAGGGTCAGCACGACCCGCGGTTTTAGTTTTCAGTACACCCATCACGCTACCCATATCGCGCATCGATGTGGCGCCTTGTTCAGCGATTTCTGCATTGACCAAAGCAGCAAGTTCGGTATCATCCATTTGTTTTGGCATATATTCATTGATAATATCAATCTCAAACTGCTCTTTGGTCGCCAAATCATCGCGCCCGTTTTCGGTAAAAATAGTCAACGACTCATGACGCTGTTTGAGCTGTTTTTGTAATATCTCCAATACTTCGGCATCATCAAGCTCTGTTTGACGGTCAATTTCAATCTGTTTGATCACCGCTTGTACGTTACGTAATACTTTGACCCGTTCAATCTCACGTGCTTTCATAGAGACGATGATGGTGTCAGTTAAGGTCTGTTTAAGTTGGCTCACTGTTATTATTCCTTATGAGTATTAATAAAATATTTACGTAAAATTTGGCTGCTATTTTTTAGCTTGGTAATAACGTTGCAATAAGTAATAGCCTTGCAATAAAAATTGTCATAAAAAAAGCTGTCAGCAGTAATAATAAAAATTGTAGCATAAAAAACGCCACTGATATCATTGGATAACAGTGGCGTTAGTGTAGCGCTGGTACTTAGCTAATCGAATAATCGATTAGTACATACGAGTGGTACGAATAGTTTCGCGTTGTAATTTCTTTTTATAACGCTTTACTGCAGCAGCTGCTTTGCGCTTGCGTACTTGCGTTGGTTTTTCATAAAACTCACGCTTACGTACGTCTGATAATACGCCAGCTTTTTCACAAGCACGTTTGAAACGACGGATAGCGATGTCAACTGGTTCGTTTTCTTTAACCTTAACTGCAGGCATGAAGACTCCTTGATTAGGATGAGATATAAGGGCATTAGTTTGGCTGTGTATTAGTATTTAGCCGTAATATCTCAACATTACCGGCATCAGCTCAAACTAGGATAGTCTTGCGCAATAGCACAAGGGCGCTTATTTTAATAAAAAATAGCAGCAAAGTCAAAGGCTTTAGCGTATCTATCTTTAAATATCAGCAAATAACAGTGAATGATAGCTTACTCAGCAGTTTAAATTTAACTAGGTATTGTTTTAAGCAGAAGTGTTATTATTTTTAATAATCTTTTAACAAATAATTAATAAATCATGGACAAAACGCCTGTTTGGTAATAACAGCTTATATAAAGTCTATGATATGATGAGTTTAGTTTACTGCTTGATATTACAGCAAGACTCTACAACCTTTTTATACCAGTCATATTGAGGATTTTTGAATGAAAAGCGGCATGAAAAAAACAGCGATAAATACAGCATTATGGACAACATTGGTTCTCACTATGGGCGTAAGTTTAAGTGCTTGTAGCAGTGAAAAAGAAGAAGCTGGCGCAGAGTCAGGCGAAGTTTTGGCAATAGACAGAGTTGATGATGCCGCAGCACTTGCCCGCACAAATGCCCCTAAAGCAGAAGATATGGATTTTCCAGAAACTGCGCCCATGCCAACTGCTGATGTTGCAGCAGATGCGGCGGCTACTGTTACTGCGAATGCGGAAGGAGACGCAGCGGTTGCTGATACGTCAGCAACGACTGCTACCGACAGCGCGGGTACAGAGGTTGCTGTAGCGGATAGTGCGGATATGCCAGCTGCTGATGCGACTACTACTTCCGAAGCTGAACCAGCGACCAATTAATAACGGTGAATAAGTAGAAGCACTTAGTAACACCACTTAATAGGTAATAGCGCTCAATGACTAGCGTGAATCAGCATTGAGTTTTGTCACTAACAATCCATAGATGAAGGAATAACTATGACTATTAAACAAAATACGATGAACAAAAAATCAGCTGTTAAATTGGCACTGTCAGGCATAAGTCTTAGTGCGTTGTTAGCACTTAGTGCGTGTAGTGGCGGTGATAATACCGCTGCTGATGAGCCTGCTGCTGTCAATGAAACTGAGACTGTGGTCGTAGAGCCAGAAACACCGGTTGCAGAACCTGCAGTGGTTACTCCTGAGCCTATGGTTGAGCCTGAGCCTGCTGAAGTGACGGTAGTAGAAACTGAAGAAGCTGCTGCTGAGCCTGTAGTCTTAGCAGCTGACACTGGTGCTAAACTGTATGAAAAACAGTGCAAGGTCTGCCATGAAAATGGCTTATTAGCAGCACCGAAATTCGGTAATAAAACAGATTGGGCACCACACCTTGTCAAAGATATAGACACGCTACGTATGCATTCTGCGAAAGGCTTCAACAAAATGCCAGCGCAAGCTAACGCTGAAGTGAGTGAAGCTGAAGTTCATGCGGCCGTTGATTATATGGTAGCTGCTGTTAGCTAATATTAATTGTTGAAATTTGATAGAATAACCGCCATTGTACGCTAACAGTGGCGGTTTTTTTGTGACTGCTAAACCCTTACTGTTATTAAGTTTTAAGATAAGAAAAAATTAAGTTGAGCAAAGTAACGTAATTGAGCAAAGCAACGTAATAAAGGCAAAGACATGAAAGTATTGGGTTTAGAGACCTCTTGCGATGAGACCGGTCTGGCGATTTTCGATAGTGAGCAGATACATAGCGAGAATAAAGGTCTGCTGGGGCAAGTGCTGTATTCACAAATAGAGCTACATGCACTCTATGGTGGCGTCGTGCCTGAGCTTGCCAGCCGCGACCATATTCGTAAGCTAGTGCCTTTATTTAATGAGCTATTAGAGCAGTGCGATATTACTAAAGATGACATTGATGCCATCGCTTATACCAAAGGTCCAGGGCTCATCGGTGCCTTGATGACGGGTGCCTTATTTGGTCGCAGTTTGGCATATGGCTTAGATATTCCAGCTATTGGTGTCCATCATATGGAAGGGCATTTGCTAGCACCGCTGATGGGGGCAAATCCACCCGCGTTTCCGTTCGTGTCGCTACTGGTTTCAGGTGGTCATACCTTGTTGATTGCCGCTCATGGCATTGGTCAATATGAAATACTGGGCGAATCAATCGACGATGCGGCAGGTGAGTGCTTTGATAAAGCAGCTAAAATGCTGAGCCTAGAGTACCCCGGTGGTCCTAATATTGCTAAACTAGCTGAAACGGGAAATCCTAATGCTTACAGTCTACCAAGACCGATGTTACACCGCGGTTTGGACTTTTCTTTTAGCGGTATGAAAACGGCTGTACACAACCTTATTAAAGATACGGATGGTTCTGGGATAGGTTCTGATAGTGACCCACAAGTCCGTGCTGATATCGCTGCCAGCTTTCAACATGCAGTCGTTGATACACTGGTGAAGAAATGTGTTAAAGCCCTTAAGCAAGCAGAGATGAGTCGGTTAGTCATTGCCGGCGGAGTCAGTGCCAACAGCCATTTGCGTGAAACTTTAGAGACCGAACTGGCTAAAATAAACGCAACTGTGCATTATGCGCCGCCAGCCTTATGTACCGATAATGGCGCGATGATTGCTTATGCTGGTTATGAGCGCCTGCAAGCTGGGCAATTTGATGGTTTAGCCGTCAGCTGCGTTCCACGTTGGCCGATGACCGAATTGCCTGCGCTGTAATTGCCAGCAGTATGGTTTTTTTGCTTATTAAAATGGCATTCATTAAGAAAAGAAGGATTACATCATGCAGTGGCTCGCTATCGGTTTAGGGGCAGCAATCGGCGCATGCTTAAGAGGATGGCTGGCGCGCTTTAACCCGCTACATAGCTGGATACCACTCGGTACACTCGGCGCTAATGTCTTAGGTGGGCTACTTATTGGGCTGGCGTTAGTCTGGTTTGAACGGGTTGGTAGCGGATTATCTGATAATGTTAGATTATTTGTTATCACCGGTTTTTTGGGCGGCCTGACCACTTTTAGTACTTTTAGCGCTGAGGTATTTACTTTTATTAGTGAGGGTCGATTGTTAGCAGGTTTGGGATTGATAGGGTTGCATGTAGGATTAACGCTATTAGCAACCGCGCTTGGGTTTTATTTCTTTAAGTTTGTTTTATAGGCGTAAAGCTATGGTTTCTTAATAAAGCTAAAGCGGTTTTACTATCCCTTCTAATAAACTGGCAAACCCTTGCATATAAGCGGTATCCTGACTTGATGTGCGCGTTGCTGCATACAGCTGACAATAAACGCCATTACCCAATGGGCGCGATACTACCCAGCCTTTTTTCTCATATTCGGCAACGACCCAATCAGGTAGCGCTGCCACACCGCGTTCGCTGGCCACTAGTTGTATTAGCATGGCGGTCAGCTCAGTGGTGCGAATATTTTTAAAACTGACCTGCTCTGGGGTCATAAAATTCGCAATAATATCGAGGCGCTTGGCTTCTACCGGATAAGCAATCAAGGTTTCTTCGATTAAATCGTTTGGACGAATGAAATGTTGTTCTGCCAAATCATGGGTAGGCGACAGTACCAAACGGCTCTCGTACTCAAACAATGGCTGATAGCTAATGCCTTCTATCGGCAAATTGCTGGTCGTAATCAGCAGATCGATATCACCTTCCATCAATAAATGATGCGGCTCAGGTTCAAAACCCGTGGCAAAATCCAGCTCAACATCTGACCATTCACGGCGATAATGATTCAGTATCGGCATCAACCAATCAAAGCAGCTATGACATTCAGAAGCCAAGCGCAACCTGCCTGCTTGACCGTGAGCTAAACGCTTGAGGTTGGCTTTGGTGCGGGTGACTTGCGGCATGATGCTGTCGGCAAGCGCCAATACCGTTTTGCCAGCTGGCGTAAAGGTAAGGGGTCGCGTTCGGCGATTAACCAAACTGATATCGTAGTAATTCTCTAGCTCTTTTAACTGATGCGAGACAGCAGAGGCAGTGACATGCAGCTCATCGGCAGCAGCGGCCAATGAACCATGTGCGCGTAGCGCAGTTAGCGTATTAAGATGACGAAGCTCTAACATAAAATAATCTAACCACCGAAGTTAAAGGAATAAGAAATACTGAGTTGGATAAATGATTAAAAAACGCTCATTGTTACTTTATTTACTTTAAGAATATTTTTAAATTAAAATTAAAATTAACGTCGACGTAGCAATAACTGGGAGATGACTACCAAAATTAGTGAAGCAACTAGCAATATCGTACCAATGGCATTGACCTCAGGTTTGAGACCCACACGCACCATTGAATAGATACGTAGCGGCAAAATCTCATAGCTAGGACCGGTCACAAAGGTCGATACCACCACATCATCTAGCGA
Source organism: Psychrobacter sp. DAB_AL32B (assembly GCF_002224105.1). NCBI lineage: Bacteria > Pseudomonadati > Pseudomonadota > Gammaproteobacteria > Moraxellales > Moraxellaceae > Psychrobacter > Psychrobacter sp. DAB_AL32B. The sequence goes on from NZ_NEXU01000050.1 coordinate 9,840, forward strand.
TAACGTAAAGGCGAGCAGCCAACCTGCCATCACTGCTGGAAAGATAACAGGAATCAATACCGTACGCACCATCGTTGATTCACTTGCACCCAAGTCTCTTGCCGCTTCCATCAGCCGCTCATCCAAACTGCTCAATCTTGCAAAGACAGTAATGACCACAAATGGTAGGCAAAAAGTAATGTGAGCTAGTAACAGCGATACAAAACCCAGCTGCAGTCCAATTAATAAAAATAGCGCCAGTAGCGATATTGCCAATACAATCTCAGGCGACATCATCAGCACAAATAGTAAGCCATTTAACAGACTTTTACCGCGAAAATTATAGCGATGTAAAGCAAGCGCTGTCAGTGTGCCGATGATCGTTGATACCGTGGCTGCAACCAAACCTAAGACAATAGAATGCCAAAAGGCATCAAGCATTGCTTGATTGTTAAATAAGGATTCATACCACTTTAAACTAAAGCCGCCCCAGTTATAACCAACTTTTGATTTATTAAAGGACATCACCACCAAAACAAGGATGGGTAGATATAACATGGCATAAATCAAACCGAGATAGCCTTTGGCGGCAATACTACCAAACTTTATGGAGCTTTTATTTTTCGTCAACTTATTATTCATTGAGCGGCTTAGTTGATGATCTAGTGAATTATCAGACATTAGGCCACCTCATTAAAATCAGTTTTGCCAATGCGGCGGCTACTGGCGCGGTAGGCGAGTAGTAATACTGCCATCGCCAGTGTCAATAACACGCTAGCTGCAGCACCAAACGGCCAATCACGCGCATCTAAAAACTGGTTTTTAATAATATTACCAACCAGTAAGTTGCGTGAACCGCCTAAAATATCTGCCACGTAAAACATACCCATCGCTGGTAGTAGTACCAAAAGTACCCCTGATATAACCCCAGGAGTGGTCAATGGCAGTACCACATGCCAAAAAGTTTGTCTTTTTGAAGCACCCAAATCCTGTGAGGCGAGCAGCATATCATCGCGTAAGTCGCTAAAGACTGCATACAGTGGCAGCACCATAAACGGAAAGAGTAAATAGGTTAGACCTGCAACTACCGCCCCTTGTGTATATAAAATATCAATAGGGGTATCGATAACGCCTATCGCGAGTAACGATTTATTGATCAAGCCATTATTGGCAAACAATAATTTAAGCGCATAGGTTCGCACCAAAGAGTTGGTCCAAAATGGCAATATTAGCAGTAGCATTAATAAGGGCTGCCAACGCCTGCTGACTCGAGAGACAAACCAGGCAAAGGGGTAGCCCAATAATAAGCAAATAATCGTGGTAATTCCTGCCATCCATAATGAATGTACAAAGACATCAAAATAGAGCGGATCAATCATGCGCACATAGCTATCAATGCTGACAGGCAGGCTAATAAAAGCCGTACTGTCACGCGTTAAAAAGCTGACCGCAATCACCAGTATATTGGGCAAGAGCGCAAAAATGAGTAGCCAGCCCCAAATCAGCCACAGCGTTGCCGTACGAAAAGGACTTTTATTGCTTATGCTAGTACCTGCCATTAGCGGATATCCTTTCTGGCAGATAAATTGCCAGCTAAATTGGCAGATTGATGATTCACCTCATTATCAAGCGTATCGTCTTCTGGCAAAACCCATTCCCAGCCATCAACCCATGACACTTTTACACCTTCATTAAGCTTATAATCAAAGCTTGGATCGTCCTCATCGAAGAATTCAGAGGCTTTAATAATATGACCATTGGTCAGCTCAATAATCGAATCTAAGGTACTGCCTTTATAGTTACTTTCGATAACGCGTCCCAGTAATCCGCCATGTTCTTTATCGTTCGGGTCATAAATCCGTAAATCCTCAGGTCGTAGCAATAAATTCACCATATCGCCGACTTGGACCTCATTGGCAAAGTTAGGACGGCGCAAATTCCGCAAAGTGGTCGGACCCTCTTGCATTTGTGCCTCGCAAACTTCAACTTCAATACGCCCATTGGTCACTAGCCCATCACGGTCTGGCTGCTCAGGGTAGACGCCCTTAACTTCGGCCTTAAATAAATTGGTCTCACCGATAAATTTGGCCGTAAATAAATTGGCAGGGGTTTCATAAATCTCAATAGGGGTGCCAATCTGTTGAAACTTACCGTCTTTCATCACCGCGATACGGTCAGACATCGACAATGCTTCTTCTTGATCGTGAGTGACAAAAACAAAAGTAATGCCCAGCTCACGTTGCAAGCGTTTAAGCTCCGACTGCATTTGCAGGCGCAGCTTATGATCGAGCGCCGATAAAGGCTCATCGAGCAATAATAATTTAGGACGATTGATCACTGCCCGTGCAATCGCAACGCGCTGCTGCTGACCACCGGACAAATCCTGCGGTCTGCGATTGGCAAGGTGCTCAAGTTGTACCATAGCTAGCATTTCGCGCACCCGCGTTTGAATCTCATCTTTAGGGACTTTTTTAAGCTTAAGACCGTACGCCACATTTTGCGCGACTGTCATATGTGGAAATAACGCATATTGCTGAAACACGGTATTGACCGGACGCTTATCCGCTGGCAAGCCTGCCATCTGTAAGCCATCTAAATAAATCGCCCCTGCATTTGGCTGCTCAAAACCGGCAATCAATCGCAACAAGGTTGTTTTCCCGCAGCCTGATGGACCAAGCAGCGTTATAAACTCACCATGCTTAATGTCGAGATTGATATCTTTTAGGACTTCCGTTTGATCATAGGTTTTTTTTAGACCAGTCAGTTGCAGCAAAACCTTGTCAGCGTTGGGTGACGCAGGAATGGTCTGCGTATATAAACTTGATTCGGTCATAAGGTTTTTTCCTAAGCATCCAATAGGTCAGTACTGCTATTTATCTAGGACGCTGTAGTTAAGGTGGTTTGATATGGGTGTGAGTAAGCGATGGGTAACGATATAATCTGGTTGCTGTGTATTATAACAAACCCTTGATATAAATTAATGCAAGTTCGTTATCGGTTAGTTGGGTTATGTCGTCATCACAGTAAAAGGCACTCTGATAGGCTTTTATGCCTTTATTTTTACGTTTTACTTATGTCTTTATAAGTTGTCTGCTGCTGGTTTTTGCAAGTTTAAATAGGTCTGTCTTAATATAGTGATATTGAAATAAATTTTTTTACCATGTTTTTTGCCTTATTCCTATACAATCATTTTGTGTATGATAAATACAATGCTATTTACGATAGCAAAACCTTAGCTACACTATTTTGAACAAGATAACGCTAGAGCAATTTATAATTTTAACTATTTTAATCATCAAGGATTTCTTATGCCTAACGATACACGCCCAAAAACAGGTCAAGAAGCACTGGCGCTTCTCAAACAAGGCAATGTGCGTTACATTGATAGTTTGACAAGCACTGATCCCTGCATGCAAAAGCGCCCAGAACTCATCAGTGATCAAGACCCTATTGCCATTATTTTGGGTTGTTCAGACGCACGCGTCCCAGTTGAGATTGTGTTTGATCAAGGATTGGGTGATTTGTTTGTTATCCGTGTGGCGGGCAATGTGGTTGCGCCCTCGCAAATTGGTTCGGTTGAGTTTGCCGCCGAAAAGTTCGGTACTAAGCTGGTCGTGGTGCTTGGGCATTCGCATTGCGGCGCTGTAACCGCTTGCGTAGAGGCGCTTATTAATCCTGAGCAGAATTATTCTCCCAACTTACAATCAATCGTTGATCGTATCCGTCCAAGCGTTTATAACCTGCATGAGCTGGCGACCGCCAACGGCCAAGATGTGGATGCTGATGAGCTGGTTGATCGCTCAATACGTGCCAATGTCCGCATGTCGGTCAGCCAATTGAAACATGGTTCGCGTGCCTTAGAAGACTTAACTAGCAGTGGTCAGTTGCTTGTCGTTGGTGCAGAATATAATTTAGAGACGGGAAAGGTGCGGTTTTTAGATGCCTAATAGACGTTTATAACTATATATTTATAGTTATACAGCTATCATGATTGATGCATGTCAGAATTAAGACCGTATCGACTGTTAAATATGAGAATAAATTAAATATTGGAATAACTATGACTAATCCTGCCACTTTTAATAATGACCAATCATCGCAAGCCCAGCCTGAGAGCAGCGTAAAGGCCGAGGGCGTTCAGCCTATCTCGGCACAGACGTCAGGCTATACGTTTAACCATACGATGCTGCGCGTTAAAGACCCTGCTAAGTCATTGGAGTTTTATACTGGTGTCTTAGGAATGACATTGCTGGCGGTAAAAAAATTCCCTGCGATGGGTTTTGATTTGTACTTTTTAGCCAAGCTTACCGAGAGCGAGCGTGAAAATTTGCCATCAGGCGATGATTTAGAGATTTTTGCGTTCAGACAGCGCGGTATTTTAGAATTGACCCATAATTATGGTACCGAGACAAAAGCTGACTTTAGCTACCATGATGGCAACCAAGAGCCACAAGGCTTTGGTCATATCTGCTTTAGTGTGCCTAACCTTGATGATGCGGTGACTTGGTTTGATAAAAATAATGTTGAATTCAAAAAACGTCCGGATGAAGGCAGCATGAAGCATATCGCTTTCATCAAAGACGTCGATGGCTACTGGATTGAAATCGTACAAGCAGATTTGATGGGTTAAATGATTCATAAATCAAATGACTCGTAAATTAAGCGATTAAAAAAGCCACCTGATCTTTTGCTCAGGTGGCTTTTTTGTACTGCTACAGACGCATTACTTAGTCGTCTTTCTTGACTTGAAAGTCTGTATGGCATGATTTACAGCTGTCACCAACAGGTTTGAAAGCTGGCATCACCTCATCAATGCTGGTCGCTGACTGTGCAGCAGTAGCCAGCTCAGCAGTTACTTTTTGAAAATTCTCTGCTTCTGCTTTAAAACCATCAGCATTTGACCATACTGCATCTTTAGCACCACCCACTGCTTCCGGATTATTAAAATGGTTCCAAGGTTTTTTAGACTCTTCTGCTAAAAATGTTGCTTGCTCTTTAAATACTTCTGCATCAAAGGTATCAGGCTCTTTTGCCATACCACCCATCACTTTCATTGAATCGCCAAAGTTTTTCATGATGTCTTGACGGGCTTTGACGTCAGGGTCAACTGGTGTACTACACGCTGTTAGACCTAAAGTTGCTGCCATCAGTGTGATACCGAAGATTGATTTTAATAGTTTATGATTAATTACTTGAGTCATGTGTATTGATCCTTTATACGTAGATAATAAAAAGGTGGCGTAGCATATACATGCTCGTCACCTAAATTGGCTTGCTGCTATTAAATTTTTTTATATGATATTTTTAATATCTGCTTTATTAATATATTCTTTATTAATATCCTAAAATACAGTTTTTCACGATGCTGGAAATACTTACTATCCTATATTAAACAGCAAGAGGCTTAAGTAGCATAGGGCGATAGCGTGATTTTTTGTAAAATAGATTAAATTGTCCTATAAATTAGCTTTAAATAATGACCAGTACTTGTTTTGAATAACAGCTTACTTAAATAGTAAAGGTCAGCATGGATAGCTGACCTTTATAACTACTGTGATAAGTAACTAATATGACAAGCAATGACTATCTATAAGCTTTTTTAACCGATATAAATAAGCAGTTGATAAATATTTATTATGCAAGCACTTGTACACCGTCTGTTGGTTATTATGCCAATTTCGACTATAAAGTCAACCAATCGCGCGGTTTTAGATAGAAATCAGTCAATTCAAACTCAGACGATCCTTCGACAGGCTCAAAGCGATAATGCCAGCTTGCAAGCGGTGGCATACTGACTAAGATAGATTCGATACGCCCGTTGCTTTGTAAACCAAACAGCGTACCTCGGTCATAAACGAGATTATATTCGACATAGCGTCCGCGACGATATAGCTGAAATTCACGCTGTGCTTCGGTATATGGTGTTTCTTTATTTGCCTCAAAGATGGGTAAAATACCCTCAAGGTAGCCATTACCGACGGCTTGCATGAATTTAAAACAAGTCTCAAAATCCCAGCCACGACTCTCAACGTTGACATCATCATAAAACAAGCCGCCAATACCGCGCTGCTCATCGCGGTGACGTAGATGGAAATATTCATCACACCATTGCTTAAAATCAGGATAAACGCTATCACCAAATGGGGCGCAGAGATCGTGACAGACTTGATGCCAATGTACGCAGTCAGCAAGGACTGGATAAAACGGAGTCAAATCAAAACCGCCACCAAACCACCAAATCGGCTCTTCGCCTTCTGCTTCGGCAATAAACAAACGCACATTAGCATGGCTAGTAGGGACATTGGGGTTTCTGGGGTGAACGACCAGCGATACACCCATCGCTTGAGCTTTACGACCAGCAATATCAGGATGGCGCGCGGTTGCTGAAGCAGGCAAGTTATGGACATGAATATGGCTAAACATAACACCAGCTTTTTCAATAACTTCGCCATCTGCTAACACACACGAGCGACCACCACCGCCTTCAGGGCGCTCCCAATCGTCAGGAACAAAGGTTGCTGGTTGATTGTTATCAGTGCTGCCGTCACGCTCTTGTGCCTCTAACGCTTGACAGATACGTGCTTGCAAATCCACCAAAAACTCACGCACGCGCATGATATCGTTATTGCTCGGCGTCACTGCTGAGGCTATTATTGAAAGCTCTGTATCATTGTTTATATTTGGAATATTCATAAAATATCTAATTATTTACTATTTGTTAAGGTGTAAGGCGGTATTGAATTCTTTATCAAACAGATGTCCCATGCGATCGCGCTTGGTCGCTAGATATTCAGCATTCATATCGTTAACCCCAACGACTAACGGCACCCGTTCAACGACATCAATTCCATGCTCCGTTAAGTAAGCAACTTTATCAGGGTTATTGGTGATAAGGCGTACAGCATCAACGCCGACATGGGCAAGCATGGGTCCGCACATATCATAAATACGCGCATCAGCCGGTAAGCCTAACATAAGATTGGCATCTAACGTATCGTGTCCCTGATCTTGCAGGGCATAAGCGCGAATTTTATTGGTCAGACCAATACCTCGACCTTCTTGGCGCAAATATAAGATAGCGCCGCAGCCCATCTCTTGTATCGCCTGCATAGCAGTATTCAGCTGTGGACCGCAATCACACTTCAAGGAGCTAAAAGCATCACCGGTCAAGCACTCAGAATGAATACGTATCAGTGGAACAGGTCGCTCTGATAATGTCGCATTTTTTTGATTTAATACTGCATCATGTGGGTGTGAAGTGTCGATAATATTCGTGTCATTGACCACAGAGAGACCAACGGTGAGCATCACGTGCTCTTGACCAGCATCGTTTTCAAAGATATGAATATCAAACTCGCCGTGACGAGTAGGCAGCTTGGCGCTAGTGATAAATTGATATGACATTAATGTCCTGCATAAGCCGATCATCGTGGCGGTATTTTAGTATGGGTTTTTTATAAAAATAGCATGCTGATAGTGTTTATGATAAAAACACACAAAGTTCACAGACGACGCACGATGATTAAAGCGACAATTAAAAATAAATGCTATTATGCCATACTATTTTGACGGATACAGTGACAAGTCTTCGCCCTTACATTACTATGTCGTCACTAACGTTCGATATGACTGAAAAAAATAAGGCATAATAGTCTTTAGAACAGCGCTAAGCATGACAGCGTTAGCACTATTGCCTTATATTAAACAGCGTGTTTTTCGTTATCCGCAGCGATAAAAGCGGTATCAATAATTGTATAGCCGATGACATCAATGAGATCAATGATGGCGTCGCTATTATTAACGCCACTTAGAATAGAGTCATGTTATTGTTATAAATATAGCTATATTCTAAGGTAGCATTTTGTCAGCAGATTGGTAGGTATCGTACGTTTTATGCAGCAGTCACCTTATTCCCCACAGTCTCAGTCATTATCTGCGTCAGCCATTGCTTCTGCTGCACCGCTATCAAACCTGCAACAGACTTATGCAGCGATTCCACGTGAGCGTCCACATACGCCACTGCTTGATACTGTAGATTTACCCGCTGATCTTAAAGCTTTTAGCACCGATCAGCTAATAACATTGGCTGATGAGCTACGGCTCTTTTTGTTGTATTCAGCGGGTCAAAGTGGTGGTCATTTCGGTGCCAACTTAGGCGTGATTGAGTTGACCGTGGCGCTGCATTATTTATTGGATACACCGCAAGATCAGATTGTTTGGGATGTTGGTCATCAAGCGTATGCCCATAAAATACTGACGGGTCGCCGTGAGCAGTTAGGTACTATT
>NZ_NEXU01000051.1:0-21241 GCF_002224105.1 Psychrobacter sp. DAB_AL32B
GAGGTCTAGTCATGAGCGTAGCGTTACGCTATCAAGGGCTTTCGCAAACGGTTGCTTGTAGTATTGGCGATGGGGCGATGACAGGCGGCATGGCCTTTGAAGCCATGAACGATGCCGTGCAACAAGATGCTGATTTGATGGTGATTTTAAACGACAATGATATGTCGATATCGTGCTCTATTGGTGGGTTCTCACGTCATTTAGCGGTGTTATGGGAGTCAGGATATCAGGTTGATATCTCTGATACCGGCGAGCCGATATTATGTCAGCGCCCTGATATGCAAGCCTTTGACCGACGTAAGCGTCATAAAGAGCTGCGCGATGTACCGCAACTAGAGGACAATCTATTTAAAGCCATTGGCTTTGCTTATTTTGGTCCTTTTGATGGTCATAATATTCCTGAGCTGCTGCGCGTATTATCGATTGCAAAGCAAGTAAAGGGTCCGGTTTTAGTGCACATTTATACCACTAAAGGCAAGGGCTTTGGACCAGCTGAACTTGATCCAGTGGGCTATCACGCCATTAGCAGATTGCCTTTTGAGGATGATACTAAAGCTGCAGAAGTCAGTGTAAACCCAAGCAAAGCCCTTTTAAAATACTCGCAAGTGTTCGGACAGTTCTTATGTGATAAAGCGGCAGATGACGATCAGCTACTCGCAATTACCCCAGCCATGGAAGAAGGGTCGGGGATGATTGAGTTTGCTCGTCAATTCCCAAAACGTTTTTTTGATGTTGCCATTGCTGAGCAACACGCAGTGACGCTGGCTGGCGGCATGGCTACCCAAGGCGTCAAGCCAATTGTCGCGATTTATTCGACTTTTTTGCAGCGCGGTTATGATCAGCTTATTCACGATATTGCTCTGCAAAACCTTGATGTGATGTTTGCGATTGATCGTGCTGGTTTAGTCGGTGAAGATGGCGCAACTCACGCTGGTGTATTCGATTTTGCCTTTTTACGTTGCGTGCCTAATATGCTGATTGCGGCGCCAAAAGATGAAAACGAATGCTATCATTTGCTAAATACTTGTTATGAATATCAAGGGTGTACGGCAGTACGCTACCCACGCGGTGTAGGCACTGGAGCGACTATTACTCAGCCAGCACAAGTTTATAATATTGGTGAAGCGGTGGTAGAGTCGGTATTGGGTCAAGATGATGCGCCCAATAAATTGGCGTTATTAGCATTTGGCACCATGGTTGCAACGGCTGAACAAGCAGCAGAAGTTATCACTTCTGATCCTTCATTAGCATCAAGCTGTCAGATGCATGTGGTCAATATGCGCTGGGTGAAGCCTTTAGATACTAAGCTGTTAGAAAATCTATTAGCACAAGGTATCACTCATATAGTTACTTTAGAAGAACATATGATTATGGGCGGCGCTGGCAGTGCAGTAAATGAATATTTACTAAACGAATCTGCTGCTTTTAAAGTCAATCGTCCAACCATCTGTAATATAGGTATCCCTGATCGCTTTGTTGCGCATGGCTCTCAAGCCGAACAAATGGCTGATTGCGGTTTAGATGTAGAGGGCGTAGTCCAGCAGCTGCATAAGCTGTTGTGCTAAATACTGGCTTTAAGTTTTCATTTTAAAGAAGTATCTTAAGTAACCGACCGCTGAATTATAAAAATAATAAGTGACTTAAGTAACAATAGTAACAATAGCTCGTAAAAAATTGATAAAATAGCGTAGTAAAAAATAAAGCATGTATTTTTATGCCAAAATATCGCCTGCTTGCCGTAGGTGTAAATTATTTGACAACTTGGGCGGTGCGACTGATAGCAACCATTAATTATGGTTTGCTAAGCGACTGTGGTTCTAAGCTGTGATGGTTATAAACTATAATAGTTTCGAGCGGTAATGGCATAATTTTAATGCAGGTTTTGCAAGCTGGCTTTATTTTTCGTTAATTTTATAAGTGTTCTCTATCAATTAGTATTTATCAAGCAATATTCATTCATCAAACAAGCAGGTTATTTATGGAACCCATGGTCGTCATCGCAGCGCGTGCTGCTGAAAAAGTCGGTAAAGAGATTTTATACGCGCATCAAAACCGTCACAAAATCGAGCTGGATATTGAGTCAAAAGGACTTGATGGACTGGTCACACGTATTGATCGTTTTAGCGAAGAGCTGACGATTGAGACGCTAAAAGCCAGTTATCCGAATCATTCGTTTTTGGGTGAAGAATTTGGCATGCAAGAAGGTCGCGGTGAAGATGCTGATTGGTGCTGGATTATTGATCCGCTAGATGGCACCAAAAACTTCGTTCATGGCGTACCACAGTTTTGTGTTTCTATCGCGGTACAACATAAAGGCGTTACCCAGCACGGTGTCATTTATGATCCCGTCCGTGATGAGATGTTTTCTGCCAGCCGTGGTAAGGGTGCACGTTTAAACCAGCGCCGTATCAACGTCAGCGAACGCAAAACGCTTGAAGGTGGTTTATTCACCACCGGTCATCCTCTTGAGCGTAAGCGCAATGGTGAAGTGATTTCTTATGCAAAAGAGCATTTCGAAAGCTTACAAAAGATTTCTGAAGCGGGTGGTCAAATTCGCCGCTTAGGTTCAGCAGCGCTTGATTTGTGCTATGTAGCTGCTGGTCGTTTTGATGGCTACTTTGAGATGTCAATCAAGCCTTGGGATATTGCTGCTGGTGAGCTTATCGTCACCGAAGCACGCGGTGTGGTGGTTGATCATACAGGTGCGCATAACTCGATGACATCAGGCTCTATTTTTGCTTGTAATATAAAATTATTAAAACCTTTGATGCAAGTGGTTGTACCAGCGTGGGGCGACGCGGTATAGTCGCTTATAGTCATTCGTTTTAATATTAAGTAAAAAAAGCTGGTTCCGTTATGGAGCCAGCTTTTTTGTTTTTTTAACCCTTTTATCTTCAACGGTTATACCCTTAAACTCAAGCTCTTTACTGAAACTTTCCAATAGCTGCAATTCTTCTTCTATCAAAATCAGCATGTCTTGTATCCGCGGTAATGCTTTACTACAAGCGGTAATACCAAATTCAATTTTATCCAAGTAGCTTGCCAGCGTAATATTCATCGCTTGTCCATTAAAGACAATCGAAGCGGGATATAAGGATTGTAGACGTGCCCCATTCCAGTATAGCGGCTTTTCAGAGCCAGGGACATTCGAGATGATAAGGTTAAAAGCTTGTTTTTTAGGGAATAGACCGGTCGCCAAATTAATCCCCTCCCAAGCATAAGAGACCACACTATAGTTGATGACTTGCGCTTGATTCATCCGCCGAAAACGGCGTTTGCCATTATTCATACTGCGATGAATGAGCTCAATTCTACTTAATGGATCATCTAGGTGCGTGCCTAAATTGGTCAATACAAACGACAGCTGATTGCCCGCCACGCTATCATCCGTACGTAAAGACATCGGTACAAAGGCGATAAGTGGTTTACTAGGTAAAGCATCAATAGAGAGTAAATAACGACGAATTGCGCCAGAGCATACAGCGAGAACCACATCATTTTTACTAATATTTAATCGCTCGGCAATATCATTGAAGCGCTGTATATCATAAGACTGTGCTGCTATTCGCCGTGATGCTGAGATGCGCTTATTGAGAACACTCATCGGCGCGGCAAAGGTGCTGACATAACTATCATCGCCGTAATTTTTTAGATTATCCAGCAGTTCTGTAAATACAGGTTTAATCGTAGATACTTGCTCTTTGAGGATTCGTAACGCAGAGCGCTCTTTGGGTAAAATAGCATCGATTTGATTGCGATAGCGTGCCATTAAAGACCAAATTGGCAACGTAACTGGCTCGGTGGGCGATTGTGATAAGGACTTTTTGACGAGGCGCATGGCAGCAATACCATCAACCAAAGAATGATGAATCTTAAAGTACAGGGCAAAGCGTTCAGGGCTGCCTTCGCTTTCTGGTTGAATACCTTCAATGACATGACATTCCCACAACGGCATGGCGCGGTCTAGCAGCCGACCATGCTCTCTTGAGACATACATCAGCAGTTCACGTACGCGTGCCGGCTGGGGTAGAGCGATATGATGCAAGTGATGCTCAACATCGAAATGTTTGTCTTTTTTCCAAAATATCAGATGCTCAAGTACTTGGTTAAAGGGAAAAGTGGGCGGTACATCAGAATCTTGCATCTGTTTTATTAACTGACAAACAAAATTGCTATCGGCATTTTCTGGCAATTCAAATAGAAATAGACCCCCGACATGCATGGGTTGTTTACGCGACTCAAGAAGTAAGAACAACTGGTCGACTGCTGTGAGAAGTCGCATAATAAATCCTTTTATGACGATAGGTTAAATAAGCAATAAAAAATATAAAAACAGTGTATCAAAGCGAATAAGGACTAAAGTTTCGCTAGCTAAATTTATTATTTTATAATTGGTTTTTTCTTAAATGTATCGTAAGTTAAAAATAAGACACGTACAATTGTCACAACATTCTGTTGGTATAAATTTTTCTCGCTTGCTGTGTTCTTCGCCAAACAGAGGCTTCTAATCAAAGCTGCGAATAAAGGCTTTGAAAAATTCATACCAGCAATACTGTACTCTTTTTACCATAAATCGACTATATAAGCTGAAAAGCTACTGAAAAAAGTATCCTGTCTGCGGTGAGCTGGCAGTTGCCATTTTGCGCATTGGCATACGACCGGCTAAGAAAGCCTGACGTCCTGCCCAAACAGCGTGCTTCATCGCCTGTGCCATCATGACAGGATTTTGTGCATTGGCAATCGCTGAGTTCATCAGCACGCCATCACAGCCAAGCTCCATGGCAATTGCAGCATCAGAGGCCGTACCGACACCTGCATCAACCAACACCGGTACGTTGGCATTTTCAATAATCAGACTCAGCGTGTGACGATTGAGCAGGCCAAGACCAGAGCCAATCAAGCTACCAAGTGGCATAATCGCCACGCAACCCATGCTTTCAAGCTCTTGGGCGACGATAGGGTCGTCTGAGGTATACACCATGACTTCAAAACCATCGTCAATCAATACTTTTGCTGCTTTTAAGGTTTCCATCACATTTGGATACAAGGTTTTTTCGTCACCTAATACTTCAAGCTTAACTAGATTATGCCCACCTAATAGCTCGCGAGCAAGCTTGCAAGTACGAATCGCCGTTTCTGCATCAAAACAGCCCGCCGTATTAGGTAAAATAGTGTATTTATCAGGTGAAATCACATCAAGTAAATTGGGTTCATCTCTATTTTGACCAATATTGGTTCGGCGAATAGCAACTGTTACTATCTCTGCTGCTGAAGCGCTAATGGCGGCGCCAGTTTCAGTCATATCCTTATACTTACCTGTACCAACCAGCAATCGAGAAGAAAAGGTGCGACTGCCCACAGTAAACGTATCTTGCGAAAGTGGCAGCGCATTGGTAGTAGAAGTTGCAGCTTGTGACATAACGATAATCCTAATAGCGGGCGAGCAAAGATGACAACCAATCACTGGTAGCAGTGATATAAATGATTAAACGCAGGAAGTAGTTTTGGATGGAAGCTCATAATAGCAGCGCTTCATCGGTAAAATAACAAATCAGATGAAAGCCTTGCTACTTGCGTAAAACAAAATGTTATTATAACAAACTCATGCACGCTTACTGACAATCTTTACTCAGTTTAACGATTTAAGCAATCGACATTTTTTATCCTTTATAATGCTAACCTTTTGCTAAGCTGTTTTTTAAATTTGTCATTCACTAGGTCGTCTTTATGATGCAACTGCCGTACAGTTTTGCGAAACGCCATCAGATTTTGGCCATCCTTGCCATTGACCTTGAGCTACCACCGACGTTGGTGCTGACCAAAGCCACGCCATTACCAGCGATTAATGAAGCGGTGCGGTTTTTACAGCAGCAGGGCGTACGCGGCGTGCCAACTTATGAAAGCGTCAGCTCGGATGATTTTGAAAAACGCATGAATGCCGCTTATGCTGGCAACACAGGCGAATCACAGCATATCGCCGCTGGACTAGAAGACCATCCTGACCTTGATAGCTTGGCGGACAGCGTCCCTGAAACTGAAGATTTGATGGATCAACAAGACGATGCGCCCATTATTCGTCTGATTAATGCGTTATTGTCCGAAGCAATCCGTCTAAATGCCTCAGATATTCATATCGAAACTTTTGAGAAGCGTTTGGTTGTACGCTTTCGGGTCGATGGTGAGCTAAAAGAAATCATCACGCCAAAGCGTCAATTGGCACCATTATTAGTATCGCGTATCAAGGTCATGGCTAAATTGGATATCGCCGAAAAGCGTGTGCCACAAGATGGTCGTATTAGCTTGCGACTGGCAGGACGAGAAGTTGATGTGCGGGTATCGACATTGCCATCTAGCTTCGGCGAACGTGTGGTTATGCGCTTACTTGATAAGCAAGCGGGTCGTCTGAATATGACCTATTTAGGGCTGTCTGATAATGATTATAGTGAACTAAAACGCTTAATTCATCGCCCGCATGGCATTATTCTTGTGACAGGGCCAACGGGTTCAGGCAAGACCACCACACTCTATTCGGCATTGACCGATTTAAATGATCAGACCCGTAATATCTTGACCGCTGAAGATCCGATTGAGTTTCAGCTTGATGGTATTGGGCAAACGCAAGTCAATAACAAAGTCGATATGACCTTTGCCAAAAGCTTGCGCGCGATGTTGCGTCAAGATCCAGACGTGGTAATGGTTGGTGAAATTCGGGATTTAGAGACGGCAGAAATTGCTGTGCAAGCATCTTTGACGGGACATTTGGTACTATCAACCCTGCATACCAATACGGCTATTGGGGCGGTCACGCGCTTGCAAGATATGGGCGTTGAGCCGTTTTTATTATCGTCAGCACTGATTGGTGTGGTCGCCCAGCGTTTGGTGCGTACGTTATGCACCCACTGTCATAGCTGGCAGGCTGCTGATAGCGAACAAGCCAAACTGTTTACTGAAATTGGTATTGGGCCAGTGTCTGACAATATGTCAACTAACCATGGCGCTGAAAATTTGGCAGGTAAATCCATAAAGCTGCCCAGACCAGTCGGCTGTGATAAGTGTAATCAATCAGGCTTTAAAGGGCGGACGGCGATATATGAAGTGGTGCCGGTTGATGATGCCTTGCGTCGTATGATTCATAGTAATACTGCCGAATATGAGTTAGAAGAGTACGCACGCCAGAAGACACCATCGATTCGTGCTGATGGTCTACGCAAGGTAATCGCTGGACGTACAACGCTAGAAGAAGTGCTACGAGTGACCAAAGAAAGCGCCCTACTTGAGGACGCTTTAATCGTTTAAATAAGATTTTTAAAGTAAGGTTTTTAGAGAAATCTTTATTTTGCAGCGATACATTCAACCTCAACGCTCGCGCCTGCCGCTAATTCTGCGACGCCAAAGGCAGAGCGTACAGGGTAGGGCTTAGCCAATTCAGCTTTATAGACTTTATTAAAGTCATCAAAATCGTCCATGTCGGTGAGCATCGCCATACATTTGACGATATCTGACTTTTGATAGCCGTATTTTAATAACGTGGTATTGATATTATCTAGTGCTTGTTTGGCTTCGGCTTTGACACCACCTTTGACCAGCTTGCCATCTTTAAAGCCAATCTGACCAGACATATATAAAGTATCGCCGACACGTACTGCTTCTGAGAAAGGATAATTGCCGCCGTCACCTAAAAACACAGGGCTAGACTTAGTGATAGTAGCGGTATTGGTCACTGGTGCCGCCGTCGCGCTAGCGGCAAATCCTAATGTACAGGCTCCGATGAGCAATGCCTTGGATAAAAAAGTAGGCGCTATTTTGGAAATCATTTTGGACATCATTGTCTCCTTATTATAAGTGTATAAATAACTACTATTAATAACTAACTACTATACGCAGTGCGCTATAAAAATGCTTCATCATAGATAGCACACTGTTTTTACGTATCTTTCATCAGTAATCAATCAATTATTTGCTTGTAGCAACCTCATCATTAGCAGCTGATTGATTGCTTTGCTCGGTTTCTACTGCTGCTTTGGTATTAGACTCAGTATCAGACTCTACCGAACTTTCGCTGGCTTTGCCTAGACGGCGCGCTTCTAATTCAGATTTGGGTATCCAAGCCCATGTCATCTCGACCACGATCGGGTCGCGATCACTGTCAGACTCACGGTCATGAATGACGCACGGAATGACCATCTCGCCTTTTGGTGTATTTAAAATATCTAAGCGCTGTTCATCAGATAAGCTCGCTACGGCGGCCATTTGCCCTTTTTTAATCGGACGATAAAAATTCACCGAATAAGATTTAATCAATAGTACACGATCAGCGGGTAAATTTAAGCCTAAGATAAAGCCCGTTGCTGTCTCAGCAAGCAAGGTAATAGCAACTGCATGGATGGAGCCGATATGGTTTTGCACCGCTTTGGTATTGTTTAAACTGACCACCACTTGGTTTGGCTCAACCGTCTCATAATAGATGCCCGTCGTGCCCACATAAGGTACCACTTTACCAAACGCTTTTGATAAAATGCTCGAGCGTGCACCAGCAGGCAGGTATTTGGTGATAGATAACAGTTTGGTGAATTGATTGCTGATGGGTTTTAGGGTGCTGTTTGGTTTTTCGACGCTTGATCTTGCGTTGTCAGATACTTTAGCGGGTAGTTTATTGCTCAGTTTGATAGGGAGTTTTTTTAATAATCCTGACATACAACATTCCTCATTTGAGTGGGATTTACAATGCTAGTAATACTAGGGCTAAAATACTCATGTCATAAATGAGTCACCAAATACACTTTATCCTAGCAGCTATTTTAGTTATGGTACATTAACTGCTCAGTCGCTACTATTATTAGCATGAACTACCACGCTTACAAAATAACAGTGACGTAACGGCATATTAGTCGATAGTAATAGCGGCGCTAGATGTTATTTAGATAGACACGCTATCATGGTGAGCTTTTAGCACTTTTTTATATTTTTTTACCTGATTTTTAATGCTGGATAATGCTATGCCTGATATGTCTCATTGTAAGCCGACCAATATTATTTATACGGGTGTCGCTGGTACGGGTAAAACCTACCGATTACTACAAATCGCTAAAGAATATACGGATTATTTACCTAGAGCTAATGATGAGGATTTGCTCAAGCAGCTATTGAACGAGTTAAGCTGGCGTGACGTTGTCTGTTTAATATTTTTAGATTTTCAATCGCAAAAACAAGACTTAGTAAAAGTACCTGAAGTTGTCAATCATGAATTTTTTGTCGCCAAAGCGATGCAAAACGCACGAGAGAAAAATTTAAATAATACGGCATGGTCTGTGCTGCAAATGCATAGTCCAACCAGCTCACAAACGGTTACGTATAAAAATAGAGCCAGCCAAGCTTATTTTGATAAGGACAATAGCGGTGCATGGTATTTGCTGCCTGAAGGCATTGAATTATTAACCGATTTATCGCTGCAATTAGCAGAGTTTCAGCAGGCGCAGCGTGATAACAGTGCCAGCCAAGACCAACGCTTTAGCCAGCAGCGCTTTAGTATGGTCAGCTTTCACCAAGCTTATGGCTATGAAGAATTTGTCGAAGGTATTCGCCCTGTGATGGCAGTCTCCAGCTCATCAAATAGTAAGGTTGTAAGTAATAGTCAGACAGATAACAGCCCATCGCAAATGAGCTATGCCATTCAAGATGGTGCATTTTTAAAACTATGCCAGCGTGCGGCACGCGATCCAGCACAGCGCTATGCGATATTGATTGATGAGATCAATCGCGCTAACGTTTCACGGGTATTTGGTGAACTACTCAGCTTGATTGAGCCCGATAAGCGTACTGGAACGCCGAATGCTATGACGGTTAATTTGGCGTACTCTGGGCGGGCATTTAGCGTTCCTGCCAATGTTGATATTTATGCCACCATGAATACCCAAGACCATTCTTTAGCACCATTAGATATGGCGCTACGTCGGCGTTTTCGCTTTGTTGACTGTCCACCGCAGCCTGAGCTCTTACCGATTATTAATCTTAGTAAAGAATCAGAAGCGCCAAATGAAACCGAGTCCATAGATTTAGCCAAATTGTTGACCGGTTTGAATAATCGTATTATCCAAACGCTAGGAGGTGAGGCGCAATTGGGTCACGCATTTTTATTACCAGTGAATAGTTTTGAGCAATTACAAACGGTACTGATTGAACAAATCATTCCGCAATTAGCCCAAGCGGCTGGCGGGCAAGTTGCTGTCTTGCAGTATATTTTCAAAGACGAGCAGCAGCCGATGTACGCGCAGTTTATTCACGATAGCCAAACGCTAATAAATAATAATTCAAGTCATCAGATGGATAGTCAGCATAATATAACTGCCCAGAACCAAATGTTCTCAGGGCAGCACTCATTTCTCAATCAGTCTATCAGTACCGGTAGCTATAGGATTAATACTGACCTTATCGCTAAGGCAGGCGAGTTTGCCAAGCTATTTGTCTATCAGCGTTTATATCAATAAGGTTGTTAAGCAGTGATAAGTAAAGTTATACAATCTGATAGTAGTGCTACAGCCGATAACGTTAATAGCGCCAGTATTAAAGCAGTTGATACTAATATTTTGACTGTGTTTGAGCACCAGCGCCTAACGACACATGATTTTTTGCCCGTATCTGACTTTCATTGGTTAATAGGGCAAGAGTTTTCGGTATTTAGTATTAAACGCAAGCAAGGACAGTGGCAGTTAAAGGTTGGGCACTATATCGGTGTTATTCTACTGCCTAGTGGCATGACGCTTGAGATACTGCCAAAGCTTCATAAGTCAACACAAAACAGCGATATAGGACAAACCCGTCAATGGGTGCAGGACATGCTGTCAGATTTGACCAATAGTCTGCCTAGCAAACTGCCGCACAGCAAAAATCTAGGTCAATTCAGTAGCCAACTAACACCGCTACCGATAGCCGCATTGCCATTGTCGGACTGGTTGATCGCGCAGTTTTTGCAGCGCTTGGCTCATTATCAACCGACTAAGCATTATCAAACGCAAACCCATAATCAAGCAGCGCTACATGGCCGACTGCTCATCAAAGAGCAACTGCGCCATAACAGCATGCAGCCGCATAAGTTTGTCTGTGAGACAAGTATTCTGAGTAAAGATATGCTGGGTAACCGCTTGATTAAAAGTGCATTGCAGCTGCTAGCGCCTTTATTATCTAAATCGAACTCACCTCAATACTTACAATCATGGCAGCAAGTACCTACGCTGACTCATCATGAGAGGCAGCGCCTAGAGTCAGTATATAGTCGAGCAAAGAACGAGCTTGCTATTCAACCGCTTGGAGCGCAGCAATGTCAAGCCGCCCAGCAGTTAGTCGACTTTGCTTACTGGCTATTGCAGCAGTCAAACACTACTACCGGTAACAGTATTGGACCAAAAAACTCACTTAACACAAATCTAGCCCAACAGCGCTTATGTCTATTGATTGATATGAATCAAGCCTTTGAGCAATGGGCAAGTCAGCGCATAGCGGCAATATTTCAGCAAGTAAGTTCAGATTATAAACCGTTGTTTCAAGCGCAAAGTGTATGGCTGAACGATGCAGAAGGGCAGGCGTGTCTGTCTATTCGTCCTGATTTACTCATATATAAGGCGGCTAGTGAGGAATCAGCTACTCACGCTGATAGGCTTCAAGGTCAGGATAATAAAAAAGAAGCGCTCACACCTAGAATGTCAGGTAGTTATAGCCATGTTATCGATATTAAATGGAAGCCTTTAGCCAATCCAAGCGCTATCAGTGCCAGCGATGCTTATCAATTGACCAGTTATGCGCAGGCTTACCAAGCAGGACAATGCTGGCTGGTTTATCCGGTACAAGATAATAAGAGACAACCAGTAGTGCTAAAGCAACAAGCCTATAATAATGACACTGTTAATAATGTCGATATCCATAATAATAAAAACGCCAATCAGAATACCAACTATGCACAACTATGGCTCATACCGTTTAATGTCCTCACTGGTACGATAAACAGTGGCTTGCTTCCAGCATCGGATGTAGTATAATCAGCCCTATCGATGATTAAGCATCATTGATGATTATTGTGGTAAGAATTTTTGTCAGAGCTGATTTCATAAGAAATAAGCGTTTTTTAAATAATTTAGCCGTTTTTTTAAATTAATTAAAAATAGGTGTTGACACAATCGGCTTTACCCCTTAATATGTGCACCTCGATAGCAAGGAACATTAACGAGTTAGCGGTATTACCGATAACCAGTTAAGCAACAAAACTATCGTGATAATAGAAATTTCGGAGTGTGGCGCAGTTTGGTAGCGCATCTGGTTTGGGACCAGAGGGTCGTAGGTTCGAATCCTATCACTCCGACCATCTATTTTTTAAGAGCCTTACAGGCTTTTTTTTATGTATAATGGTTTGGTTTCTGATATTATAAACTGACCAAATTATATAAAAGTCCTCTAAGAGCGCCTGTAGCTCAGTTGGATAGAGCATCTCCCTTCTAAGGAGGTGGCCGCAGGTTCGAATCCTGCCAGGCGCACCATTTAGCCTGCAAATCTTGCCTTTTCTTGGCAATAGTTATGGCGGTTGTAGCTCAGTTGGTAGAGCCCCGGGTTGTGATCTCGGTTGTCGTGGGTTCGAGTCCCATCAGTCGCCCCATATTTTATTCTGCTTTATCTTCTATAAATTCAAATCACTACTTTCCTATTAAAACTCTATTTAAAAATAACAGCACCTGCCACTTTTGGCATTTTTTTGTGTCTGACTGTTTTATATTATTCTCCTAAATAATTACAACCTTCTTAGCTATTTAATTAACTAACAGTCTGCTAGCCTTTCCTCTTATTTTTTCTCATTTTTTTATGAGGGGTCTTTTATGATGAAAGCCTACCCAACGTATGTGTTTGCTGTACTATCAATATTAGAAAAATTATTGGTAGTCGATACCTTTTAAAAAGAATATAAGATGTTGGGATAAATTTTCTGCAGACTTTGTCGGATTTTGCGTCTAAGAAATAAGAAAGATTTTGCAGAATCCATTGTTATTGAGCATCTGTCATCGAGTATCTGTTATTGAGGAAGTGATTGATGGACGCATTGAGCGTGTTGTTACAAAATGTGCATTTATTTGAAACGAAATACTATCGTTTAAATGGTGCCGGTAATTGGTCTTATTCCCTCACTAGACAAGATACGATTTTATTTTATTTGGTAATGTCCGGTAGCTTTTGTATTGACGTGGGTAATGGGCGACGAGAAGCACATGCTGGTGATCTGATTATGATTCCTAGTGCGCATAAGCATACCAGCTATGCGCTGAATCATCATGGTGAAGACGCCGAGCCATTAGATGAGTTGCTCAATAATTGTAAAGAGAACACGCTTGATCTTCATGGTGATGGTGACCCCAGCTCGTCTTTGATATTGATTGAATGCAAGTACGATAAAGAGATGATTCGTCCTTTATTGTCAGTACTACCATCAATATTACCTGAAATTAGTGAAGAGTCTGAAGGTCGGTTTGAAGTTATCGATGTAGAGATTCGGCTACTGACGTTGGAAGCTAAGCACGAGCGTATGGGCAAAACTGCTATCATCAATCATTGGGCGAGTATTATGATGATTGAGTGCTTGCGAGTTTATATTGAGAGTCTGCCTGAAGCCACGGACAATTGGCTAAAAGCCATGAAAGACCCATTTCTAACCAAAGCACTGGTAGCGATGCATGAAATACCGAGCAAAAACTGGACGATTCATAAGCTTGCTGAGGTAGCTGGCATGTCGCGATCGAGTTTTGCGCAGCGCTTCAAAGATGTGGTTGGTATACCGCCGTTGACGTATTTAATTGACTACCGTTTACGTCTGGCTGCGCGTTATTTACGCTTGCAGCAAAACAGCATCAGCCGTATTGGTGAACTGGTTGGTTATGCGTCAGACTCGACCTTTAGTCAAGCATTTAAGCGCGTTTACGGCGTATCGCCAAAAGCGTACCGCCAGCAATATCAACAACAGCTACTCGCTTAGTTGATATTTAAAATAGAGACTTTTTAAAATACAGACTTTTATAGCAAGTCTTTTTATAGCAAAGACTTTTATCCTTTCGTTTTCAACTGACTGCATAATTTTTTAATGAATTTTATGCTTTAATGAGCCAGCTTAATGGGTTATCTGCATCAATAGTATTTCGATAATGCACGGCTGACAATGTACGTAGGTTAAGGTACTATAGAATGCTGAGTCGCCTAGGTGCGACAGCCTTAAGCCTGCTATATTTTATGTCAGTAATATAGTATGACTTAAGGGATTTTTATTTTTGCAGCTGATGGTGTTTTATGACTGAACCGACCGCAAAGCCAACCGTAAAATCAAATAACTCACAAGGCGCTTCTGCGTCTGCCACAAATAAAGCCAATATCAATAAAAACGATAATAAAGGCAAGGCTAAAAACATCCAGCATAAGTCCAAAAATAAGCAAAAAGATAGCATTACTGCCACGTTTGATAAAGCGACATTGTTAGCATTATTCACTTTGCCTAGTTCTGACGCCGCTTTTTCTGAAACAGCAGCTTTTGAAAAGTTATCTGTAGAGCCATCTAACTTAAGTACAGCCAGTCAAATACCTGCAAAGCAAAGTCTGAATATTGCTGCTAGCGACACTAACATTGCCGCCCAGCGTGTGGCGCTTTATCATACTCAGCACGAGCGTACGCGCCAATTATATATGGCCTCTGCTGCTACCCGTCCTACCTATCTAGTACAAACCCTCAAAACACAGTTTGCCGAATACCAGCAATATCTACTCGCGCAGCAGCTTGATAAGCGCGGTTTGATGGATACAGATTTACTAGAGCGCTTATGGCAACAGCTACATGTGGTCGATGATATCATCGAGGATATCGTGCGCCATATGCCCGCCCAGCAGCCGGCGGGTTGGCAGCTTTCGACGCAGGATGGACACAATCCATTATGCTTTGCTACCATCGGTAAGCTAAAACATGACAAACCCATCCATGATCAAGGCAGTCTCAACAGCTATGTACTCGGACACTTCGGCGTGAGTAGCTTTACTTATGATCGCGGTTACTATATTGGTCATGTGGTTGGCTACTTATTCAGCTGTTATTTCTGCGCTCATTTGTCTATCAGTTATGGCGTTACAGCGCTTGGCCAGCAAGTGGTCAGCGATTATGGTTACGCCAGCCTTGAGACCCCGCATATGGTCAGGCTGCTACAAGGTTTAGATAGCTATTGTAAAAAACGCATTTATCAATTGGCCGTGAGCTGCGCTCGATTGAGTGTTTTTGCCAGTGATAAGCGCATCGAGAGAATGCTGATTGCTGAAGTTAATGACTTTGATAAAAAATTGCAACAACAGCATTTAGATGTTTTATTATTGCAAGGCTTAATGCCAGATAGTAACGACTCTACACCGCTTTTTTAAACTATTTTTGTTTAAATAATTTATTGTTTACGTACTTATTTATAACCCATTATTATTGACCGCCTTAGGATATCTGCTGCTATGCCCGCTTATCATTATAAAGCGCTCGACGATCGCGGCGGTATCCAAAAAGGCTTGCTAGAAGGGGACTCTGCGCGGCAAGTACGCCAGCAGTTGCGTGATAAACAATGGACGCCAGTTGAAGTTAGCGCTGTCAATGATAGGCAAAGCCAATATAAAAGCCGCTATAAAAAACCGTCTGCTCATGAGTTAGCGCTCTTGACCCGGCAGCTATCAGTATTGCTCGCTGCTGGTATTCCGTTAGAAGAAACACTCGCCGCCGTCGCCAAACAATCACCAAAAACTCATATTAAATCTCTCATGCTGGCCGTGCGCTCGCATGTATTAGAAGGCTTGAGTTTGGCGCGTGCTTTGCAGCAAGCAGCGAGCTTTCCACCGCTCTATATCGCTACCATTGCCGCAGGGGAAAAGTCAGGACATTTAGATTTAATCCTCAATCAGCTGGCCGATTACACCGAAAATCGCTTTGCCCTACAAAAGAAAATACAAGGTGCCATGGTCTATCCCATCGTGCTGATGGTCATGGCAGTTGGGGTGATTATGGGGCTGATGAGCTTTGTGGTGCCTAAAATTGTCAAAGTATTTGAGCAGTCCGAGCAAGCACTACCGCTGATTACGCAAGTCGTTCTTGCCCTGTCTAATGCCATTACCCAATGGTGGTGGCTGATGCTATTGGTATTGGCAGGCACAGCATTGTTGTGCTATCGCTGTGCCCAGACGCAAGCAGGTAAATTAGCGATAGACAGTATTATACTAAGATTGCCAATATTGGCACGGTTATCAAAAGGGCTCAATGCCGCGCGTTTCGCCAGCACGCTTGCCATCTTAGTACGCTCCGGTGTCCCACTGATCGAGGCGTTGCATATTGGCGCTGCGGTCACCACCAATTTGCATATTCAAAAAACCATCATTACCGCTGCCGATCGAGTCACAGAAGGCTCAAGCTTATCCAGTCAATTAGAAAAATCGCCATATTTTCCGCCGATGATGGTACAAATGATTAAAAGTGGGGAAAACTCAGGTGAGCTTGAAAATATGCTCAGCCGTGCCGCTAATATGCAGGAAGCGGAAGCCACCAACTTTATCAGTACGCTATTATCGTTACTTGAGCCTTTGATGTTGGTCTTGATGGGCGTAGTCGTTATGATTATTGTGATGGCAGTAATGCTGCCGATTGTTAATATGAATGATCTGGCAGGCTAGATTTTTGAGAAGTATGTTGTTTGATTTTTGATGCTAGTACTTTGCTTCTTAATCCCTTCCTCGATTTCTTTAACCTTTCAGATTTTCACTTCTTATTTACTGTGTCTGACTCTTTAAAGCTCTGATACGTTATTTTTTTTGTATCCTATCAATATTCTATAGCTCTGACTTAACCTTTGATTAGGTTTCTTAAGTTTTGCTTACTGTTGTATATTGTTGACTGGATAATGCTTTTGCTTTCGTCAAATGTGCCGTTACGTTATAGTGAGTCGTACTTAAAAGTCATCGCTATAAATTGCTAATATAAGTATTGATACTATCTAATTATTAATGCTATCTAACTATTGATGCTAAGTGCTTATAATAATTGGTGATAATATTATTGCAGTGGTAGATAAAAATAAAGTCATAGTCTATAGTTGCCATTACTTCATTATTAATCCGATACTTACATATAACTGTGATAATAAAAGCGACGACTATGATTGATAAAACCCAAGTAAATACGGCAGCACTGATTGCTGCAAATAATACCCAACTGCCTTCAAACCCTAGCAGTGACCATCTGACACTATCTATAAAACGTAGCCAATCAGGCTTTACTCTGATTGAAATTATGGTTGTGATTGTGATTTTGGCAATTCTTGCCGGTCTCGTAGTGCCAAAAGTGGTTGGTCAGAGTGATAAAGCTCGGGTAAAAACCACCGAAACGGCGCTCGCAACCGTTTCTAATGCGCTTGATATGTATAAAGTGGATAACTCACGCTATCCGACGACAGCGCAAGGTTTAGACGCGCTCACAACACCGCCTGCCGATGCCAAAAATTATCCTGACGGTGGCTATATTAAAGGTGGCTTTCCGACCGATGGTTGGGAAAATGAGATGCAATATGTCGCTCCCGGTAGCGAAGGTCGCCCTTATGATCTATTTTCTCTAGGCGCTGATGCTCAGCAAGGTGGCGAAGGTCAGGATGCTGATATTTACGCTCAGCTGTAGTAGTGTTTATTGTCGTTAAATATAAGTGCTATGAATTATAAATAACGTCGTAACAACGAGTTTATAAGCATAAGTAATTTAGAAGCAGATAACAACAAGTCTAATAACTGCTAAATATCAACCAATAACCCGTTATTGGTTGATATTTTTTATGAATACACGAATACATAAATATATAAAACTATCGTCTTATCAGATAATTTTGTATGTTGAATCCCAATACTATTATTAGCACAGCACAGCACAGCACAGCACGTTTGAGTTTTAAGTATCCGTTATCGACAGTTTGTATGATCAAAAACATCCGTTATTAAAAGTAGTTATTGTTGAAAGTAGCCATCAGAGGTAATCATATGTCCATCATAATGCCAACATCGAAAGCAGCCGCCATAAACAAACGCGCTGCTAAAAAGTCTTATGCGCTTGCATTTGCCATTGCAAGTACCTCATTGATGACGGGATTATCAATGATATCTATGACTGCCCAAGCTGCAGGTCTAGGCGAGCTATTTAGTAATAATAGTGCCGAGCAATCAAAATTTTTGCCAGTCGACAAAGCATTTCAAGTGAGCAGCACTACTAAAGCGACGTCTAAGGGCACGCGTTTATCGATCGCTTTTGCTATTACGCCCGGTCATTATGTTTATAAAGATAAACTCACTTTAAGCTTCCCTAAAGGTATAAGTGCTGCCCCTTTTACTTTTAGTCAGTCGCCTATTTCCATTGATGATCCAACCTTTGGTAAAGTACCTGTATTTACGCAAAAAAGTATCGTAGCAACCACCACGCTCACGACAAATAATGGCAAAGCGGCGAAGAATGTGCCGGTTATTATTGGATGGCAAGGCTGTTCGAAAGCAGGACTGTGCTATCCACCGGAGAAGATCAAAACCACACTGAATATTGCGGTGACACGCAAATAGGTTTTGAGTAGGTTGATTCAAATATTAGCAATAAATAGGTAGCCCTTCATGTCCATTAAGACACCAAAAACCATCTCTTCACTAAAAACGCCATCGCTAACCGTAGATACTCCTTTAAAAAATTCTTATCTATTGGCCTTTGCTATTGCGAGTAGTTCGTTGTTTGTAGGACTGACAGCAACGACCATGACCACGCAGGCGGCAGGATTGGGCGATCTGTTTAGTAAAGATCAAAGCGCCACGCAGTCGAAATTTCTGCCAGTGGATAAAGCCTTTCAAGTCACTAGTAGCAGTAAAGCTACCAAATCTGGGACGCGCTTATCAATTAATTTTGATATTACCCCAGAGCACTATGTTTATAAAAATCAGCTTAAACTCACTTTACCTGCTGGTGTGAGCGCAGCACCCTTCACTTTTAGTCAATCACCCGTCTTAATAGATGACCCAACATTTGGCAAAGTACCAGTATTTGATCAGTCGAATATGGTTGCAACCACTATTTTGACCAGCAGTACGGGCAAAAATGTAGACAATGCGGCGGTTGTCATTGGTTGGCAAGGGTGTGCTAAAGCAGGGCTGTGTTACCCACCTGAAAAAATTAAAACCACCGTCAATATCGCTGCGACACCGCAACAGGCTACGACAAGTAGCGCCAGTACTGCTGCCAAAGATTCAGTCGCTCAAAATGCTGCAAACAATAATAATGTTATAGATAATGCCAATGCAGCAGCGAATAACTCGGCGACATCAGAAACGATAAATGCTGCAGATGTGGATAGTCTTGAAGCAGAACAAGCGCTGACAGATGACGAAGTGATTGATTATGCCTTGCTAGAAGACGGCGCGTTAGATGGAGAGCTTACTGCTAGTAATACGATTTCTGGAGCAGATGGAGGGGCAATAGGCGGTGATGCTACTATTACTAACAGTGATGCCGCTGCCGCTAATGATTTAGTAGAAAGCGATCCATTTGGTTTGGCCTCTCACCCTTGGTTGGCATTGGGCTTATTGTTTTTAGCCGGTTTGGGCTTAGCACTGACGCCATGCGTACTACCGATGCTGCCGATTGTTGCCAATATCGTCGCCCGTGAGCAAAATCCAACGGTTAAACGTGGCGTTATTTTGACCACCAGTTATGCGATAGGTGTCGCAACTGCCTACGGTATCTTGGGTGCGTTAATTGCGGTATTTGGTGAGTCGCTAGGTATCATTGGTTGGTTGCAAAATCCAATTATTCTAATCAGCTTTGCCATAGTATTTGTACTATTAGCACTTTATATGCTGGGCGTCTTCAGTATCCGTTTGCCACGAGCGATCAGTAGTAAAATGCAAGGCTTGAGCCAAGCCGGTGATAGTAAACTAGGCAGTACTGGTGGTAGCTTAGTGGCTGGATTTTTATCAGCACTAGTGGTATCACCTTGTGTGTCCGCGCCATTATTTGGTGCATTGCTTGCGGTGTCGACGATTGGTAGTCCGCTGCTCGGTTTTGCCGCTTTATTTATGCTGGGTTTTGGTTTGTCCGCGCCGCTTATTTTAATCGGTGCGACCCAAGGCAAAATTATGCCAAAAGCTGGCGAGTGGATGAACTGGGTCAAGCAAGGTTTTGCTTTACTATTATTTGCAGTCGCGTTATTGCTTATTGAACGTGTCTTTATTTCACCGGTGATGCTGCTGGTGTGGGCATTATGGTTTATGGTCGTGGCGACATGGGCATGGAGCTGGTTGGGTAAAGGTCGCATGCTGACCCAAGCCATTGGTTTGCTAGCTGGTATCTGGGCGGCCTGTTTGATCATTGGCGCGGCATTAGGTAATGATGACAGCTTACATCCGCTAGCGTCATTAAGCGCTGCACCGATGTCTATTCAATCTATAGGTAATCAATCGACAACTGGTCAGCCAGCAGGCAATAACGGCGCGACAGATGAAAACATTACGACACTAGCAGAGTTAGATACTATTATCGCTGCCAACCCTAAAGTCATCGTCGATGTTACCGCTGAATGGTGTATTGAGTGCCGTATTATGGATAAAAACTTATTCCATAGCCGTCCAGCACAAATGCAAGATTGGCAGTTGGTCAGACTTGATATTACCGAGACTACCGAAGACTCTAAAGCCATCTTAGCGCGCTATAAATTATTTGGCCCGCCAGCACTGCTATATTATGTAGAAGGTCAATTAGTGGGTCAACAGGTTGGTGAAACCGATCGTCCAAAGTTTGAGGAGACCTTGACGGCGCTGAATAAGTGATTGAAATCGAATAACGCTTAGCTTTACCCTTCTAAGATTCTTAATACAAATAAGCCAATATACTGTGATGACAGTATATTGGCTTATTTTATTCCTCTAATACACTTTATAGGTCTTTGGCTAAGCTCTTGGTTTTATGTCACTTATGCCCATTTGCCTTCGGGCTATTTACCTTTGTCCTGTTCAGCGATAATGCTAGTATAGTGTGTACATTTTCATTACAATAAAGCAACATTGCTAAACGCACCTTATTCAGCGTAATAGCAACCCTTTATCTCCAAGTTATATTAATTTTTTATGCTAGTTTAGCGCCGACGCTAATGGTTATATCAATCATCTCATATATTCTACTGACAATAATGAT